>SEDG01000334.1 GCA_004295885.1 Pedobacter sp.
GTCAATCCATTTTATTTCCACTGTACTTTTTTAACAAATATAGACAGAATAGCGTTAAACACTAAAAAAACAAATAGCAGTATATCTAATATAGGAAACCACCAACTCAGTTCACCATAGTTTAATCGCTTCAACAACCTAGGATAAATAAAACTTCTAATGATTATACTTAAGCCTAACACCCCAAGCGCAATATAACGAGTAGCTGGGATGATTGATAACACAATCAAAAAGGCATAAAATAAAAATTGAAATATTACTTGTACCGAAAGTATAAACCTGTGTTTGGGTTTGTACATTTTGCCGGCGCCATAATGTCTTTTCTTTTGCCTTAAATAGGTAATAAAAGAATCCTTAGGCTCACTCCAAACGTGAGTTTCTCTATTAATCCTTATCTCTGCGTTGTTACGATTTGCATTTGCATTTACAAATAAATCATCATCTCCAGATGGGATATGCATGTGCGCAGCGAAACCTTTATTTTTAAAAAACAATGCTTTTTTATAGGCCATATTTCTACCCACACCCATATAAGGCATTTTCTTTAGAGCATAAGAAAGATAATTTACTGCCGTAAAAAATGTTTCGAACCTAATCAAGCTATTCAATATCCCTTCTTTTCAAATTCTTCTAAAACATCAGCAGTTCCGTCCCAAGAGCGGTCGTTCACCACAATAATTTCAAAATTTGGATAATCTTGATGAAGAATGCTTGGAAGATATTTCTTTAAGTTTTCTGCTTCATTACGAGCGCAAATAATTACACTTAAAGGATTGCTAGCTTGTTCAGAAACTTGGTCTATCTTCACTAAACCCAGTTTTAGGTGCACAAACAAACTAAAATAAAGCTGTACTAAAAAACAAAAAGTAAGGGCGCCTAAAAGGCAAATCTCTATTATATTTAATTCCACTATTTAAATTTTGAAAGCTAGCAAATCTCTCATTTTTAATCTGTAAAGTGGCTTTATGTTGATAAAAAAATAATTGGGGAACTGGAAACAGCTAATAGGGAATGGATGGACGAACTGTGTTGTCGACCTATTTTCTATTCCCAATTCCCTATTTCCAGAAAACAAAGGATATTTTGGTTATTTTTGTCAGATTTTTCGAAGCAGACACACACATGAAATTTACTTTACAGGCGAACGACCCGTTATCAAAAGCTAGGGCTGGAACAGTTACAACAGCGCATGGTGATATCCAAACACCTATTTTTATGCCTGTTGGTACGGCTGGAACTGTTAAGGCTGTACACCAAAGAGAACTGAAGGATGATATTAAAGCTCAAATCATATTAGGAAATACCTATCATTTATACCTTAGACCGGGACTGGACATTATCGAACCAGCTGGCGGATTACATAAATTTATAGGTTGGGACAAGCCGATTTTAACAGATAGTGGTGGTTATCAGGTTTATTCTTTAAGCAAAGTTCGTAAGATTAAGGAAGAAGGGGTAACCTTTCATTCGCACATAGATGGTTCTAAACATTTGTTTACACCAGAATACGCAATGGATATCCAGCGTACCATTGGTGCAGATATTATTATGGCGTTTGATGAGTGTACACCCTATCCTTGCGACTACAAATACGCTGCAAACTCTATTAACATGACTCACAGGTGGCTAAAACGTTGCTGCCATAGATTTGATACCACAGAACCAAAGTATGGATTCGACCAAACGTTGTTCCCAATTGTACAAGGTTCCGTTTATAAAGATCTAAGGGTAAAATCTGCCGAATTCATCGCCTCAATGAACAGAGAAGGTAACGCAATTGGTGGATTATCAGTTGGCGAACCCGCTGAAGAAATGTATGCAATGACTGAAGTTGTGTGCAATGTTTTACCTGTAGATAAACCAAGATATTTGATGGGCGTTGGTACGCCAGTCAACATTTTAGAGAATATTGCGTTAGGTATAGATATGTTTGACTGCGTAATGCCAACCAGAAACGCCAGAAATGGGATGTTATTCACTCGAAATGGAATGATTAACATCACCAATAAAAAGTGGGCTAATGATTTTTCTCCAATTGATGCTGATAGCGATTTGTATGCAGACCAAGTTTATTCTAAAGCATATCTAAGGCATTTAATGCATTCGAAAGAAATATTAGGTGCTCAAATTGCAACTTTACATAACTTACATTTCTATTTATGGTTGGTAAATACAGCTAGAGAAAAAATCATTGCTGGTGAATTTTACGAATGGAAAAACAAAATGGTAACTATATTAGGCAATAAATTGTAAATGAAATTCATCAAGCAACGCTTAAAAATCATTGATAGCTTTATCATAGGCAAATACCTAGGTACTGGTGGAGTTAGTTTTAATCGCTTTTTAAGGCCTTATTTGATCTCCTCATTCATCATTTTTTCGGTTAATTTGGTTTCAAATCTCTATATACTTCCCTATACCAACCAAATTAAAAACAAGTTTGAAAATGAAGTTGTGAACGATAAAGACCCTTCTGTAAAAACCAACATACACATGAAGGTTGATAACAACACTTACATCTATATTGACAACTTTGACAATAAGACAAATATTGGCTATCGTTTCTCACTTGATAAATTTCAAGGTGATGTTTTAAAGAAAAAGCTTATTGCCGACCGTATTGAGTGGGATTCTTTAAAAAGGGTTTGGAAAATGGTTAACTATTCTACCAGAAATATTGATGGACTAAAGGAAAGTATGGTTTATGCCAATTCCAAAACAAAAGACACCATTTTAGATATGAAACCAGATGATTTTTCTGCCTATCAGAATGTCTTTGAAAGTATGAGTGGCAAGGAATTATCAGATAAAATTAAAAAGGAAAGAATTAGAGGCTCAGGTATCATGAGTGATTTGTTGTTTGAGCAATACAAGCGATGGTTTCAACCCTTATCTGCCTTTGTATTAACGCTAATTGGCGTTGCACTGTCTTCTCGTAAGGTACGCGGCGGCGTTGGTTTACCGCTAGGTGTAGGCATTATTTTAAGCTTTGCATACATCGTTGTTAATCAGTTCGCTAAGATGTTTTCTACCAAAGGCGGATTTCCTCCATTGCTAGCCGTCTTATTACCAACCATATTCTTTGGACTTTTAGGATTATATTTGTTGCGAAGAGCACCAAAATAATGATTCCGAATCCTAAAGCCAGCGATAATAAAAACCTACTAATTCTTCACCTGACAGTTTTTGTTTGGGGTTTTACGGGCATTTTAGGTGCTTTAATTTCAATTAATGCTGTGCAAATGGTATGGTACAGAGTTTTAATTGCTAGTATCTCCCTATTCGTTTATTTTATGCTAACTAAAACAAGCATTAAAGTAACCAAATCACAATTTCTAAAGTTCTTTTTTACCGGAAGTATAGTAGCTATTCATTGGATCTTTTTTTTCCACGCCATTAAGGTTGCCAATGTTTCTGTAAGCCTTATATGCCTCTCCTCGGTTACACTTTTCATAGCCATTTTAGAGCCGTTAATGAAAAAACAAAAGATTTCCAAGGGAGATATCTTTGTTGGATTATTAATCATTCTAGGCATTTATCTCATCTTCAAATTCGAATCTAAGTATACTTTGGGCATTATATTCGGGCTCTCATCTGCCGTTGCAGCAAGCTTATTTTCGACTATAAATTCAACTTTGGTGCAAAAAAATAATCCAAGTATTATAGGTTTTTACGAGCTAAGTGGTGCCTTTTTTTGGATTACTTTGTATCGTTTATTTGATAAAAGTCTGCTCTCAGAAACATTTAATTTGGGTCTGGCAGACTGGTGTTACCTATTCGTTTTAGGCACCATTTGTACCGCTTTAGCTTACGTCGCAGGTGTCTCTGTTATGCGAACTTTGTCTGCTTTTAGGGTAGCTTTGATTACAAACTTAGAACCTGTTTACGGCATTGTTTTAGCCTTCATTTTGTTCGGTTCAAAGGAACAAATGACAGGTGGATTTTACTTAGGTTCGTTGCTGATTTTAGCAGCGGTGTTCATCTATCCCATCTATAAAAAGCGTAAAAATCGCAGCTAATCTTCTAGCTCTCACGTAGGGTAGGGGATAAGAAAATGTCAGTCCAAAACCGTTGATAAATAGTTTAAATTCTTACTAAAAAACAGCTGTATTTGGAGGTGAAAATCGACCATTATCTTGCTATCAAAACGCCATTCAATTACTGAGTTTTTCGCACCTTAAAATGCAGCTAAAAAGAGCTTAAAACAGGGGTGATATTCTTCCGATTTCTATCTCACATTTCACACGGAGAACAACACCTTATCCACAAAAATCGTATACATTTAAAAAATGTGAAGAAAATTTTTGCTTTAAATTTGATAGAAATAGTGTATCTTAACTTCGTTGTTTGGATGAACATTACCACACTATCAAATCCACTTAAAAGCACTCTAATTACGGACAATTTACTTGAAAGAAGCATAAATTAGGTGATTTAAATAAATTAAATAAAAAATTGATAATCAGTAATATATATTTACATAACTAAATTAAAATATCACTTAAATTATTGGCTAAGAAAACTAAAAAACTAAAAATATTAGCACTCACCCCTTATGCTATTCAAACAAACAAATATTAAATTGAAAATCAGTATTTTATATATATTATTATCAAGTGTTATTTCACTTAACGGTTTTTCGCAAATTTTCGACAGTGAACAAAACCCACTTAGTGTAAAATGGAAGAAAATTTCGACAAATGGATTTTCTATCATCTACCCTACCGAGCTTGAGAATGATGCACAAAGAATGGCCAATACCATCAATAAAATTTACCCCTCAGTTGGTCAAAGTTTAGGGCGTCAAAAAACTACCATTCCAATCGTACTTCAGAACCGTGGAACAGTGGCAAATGGCTTCGTTCAACTAGCCCCAAAAAAGTCACAATTTTACACCACTCCTCCTCAGCAATTTGATAGTCAAGATTGGCTAAACAATTTGGCAGTCCACGAGCTGAGACACGTTGCCCAATTCGATAAAATTACTGGAAGCGAAAAATTATTTTTAACCGAAGAAATTTACTTTGCCTACATGGGTGTTACCTTACCAACATGGTTTTTTGAAGGCGATGCAGTAAGCACCGAAACATCATTAACAAACGCAGGTAGAGGAAGGCAACCTTCTTGGATTATGCTTTTCAGAACTTCGCTCCTTAGCGGTAAAAATTTCTCCTACTCAAAAGCCTATTTTGGTTCTAACAAGGACCAAACACCAGGCTATTATCAACTCGGATATTTGATGAGTTCCGATTTGAGAAAAAATTACGGAAAAGGAATCATGGACAGTTTGCTAAGCGACATACACAACAAGCCGATTAGACTTTATCCTTTTTCGCGAAGCCTAAAAAATTACACGGGTAAAAACACGAAAAACTATTATTTGAAAACTGCCGCTCAAATTAAAAGCGATTGGCAAAAACAAGACGAGCAAAACAA
>SEDG01000335.1 GCA_004295885.1 Pedobacter sp.
AATTCTCCTCTTCTAAAGTTTTGCTCGCTGAATAACATTTGTAAAGGTATTTTAGCCAAATATAAAAGAATTTTATAGTACTTTTGATTGTCATTTATTAACATAAATCACCCATTTTTTCGTTAAGCTACTATGATGAACCAAGCAGATCTTTTTAAGAAATTAGGATTGATATTAAATGAATTGAATGAACAATATCAATTCTTAGCTCAAAATCCACAACAGCTCAGTGAGTTAGAGCTTGAGCTTTTTCATGCTAACGCAAACTTCTTAGCAGACCACGTACAAATCATCAAAAAGATAAATGCTAATCAGCAGCCACCTTTAGTTTTGGCACCTGCCAATGAAGAAGTGCCTGAAGTTGAAAATACAGTTATCTTAACCAATGATGATACACAAGAAGAGTGTATGGTTGAGGATATAACCTTTGCAGACCAAAAAGAAGAGGAGCAGGAAGTTGTTTTGGAAACTCCACAACCCTTAATTCGTTTTGAAGAAATTGAGCAAGAAGTTTTTAAGTTAGATAATGAGCCCTCGACTTTCGAATTTATTTTAAATGATCATGCTGAACACGAAACCTTCTCTGATTTACCAGTCCTTTAAGTGAAGAAGAAGAACGAATCATTGAACAAAAAAGGAAATTAAGAGAACAACCAATACCAGACAGCACAGAGCAAGAAGAGGATGAAATTGGTCCAGAGCCTTTTTTAGTTACAAAACCAGATGTTATAGAAGAAGAGGAATTTCCAATTGAAAAGGAAGATTTGGAATTAGAAGTTGCACCTGTTGAAAATACCGTTGTTAATAAAGTTGAACCCGTTGAAGACCCGGCTTATAAGCCAACACTGAACGATTTACTCGCAAAATCAAGGGGCGAAAATATCAATGCAACAACAAATGTTGTGATTAAAGATTTAAAGCAAGCGATCAGTTTGAACGACAAATTGCTTTATATTAAAGATTTATTTAATGGTTATAATTTGGCTTATGCCGAAGCCATTGATTTAGCGAATAAGTTGCCGAATTTTGAAGCTGCTGATAATTTCTTTCAAAAGAACTACGCTGCTAAAAATAACTGGGCAGAAAAACAAGCTACAGTAGACAAGTTTTACGGATTACTGAAGAATAGAGGGTAAGAAAGAAATCAATCCTTGTTCTTCGCCCATTTATCCTTACTCATTTAAATAAATCCCATTCTATTCGAATCTAGCTTCAAAAAGATAAATAACAAAATTGTAAAGCTCCACAAAGATGATCCTCCGTAGCTAATAAATGGTAAGGGAATACCGATTACTGGCATTAACCCAATGGCCATTCCTATATTAATAAATACGTGGAAGAAAATAATGCAGGCAATGGAATACCCATATACTCTAGAAAAGGTAGATTTTTGTCGCTCTGCAATATTTAGTATTCGTAGCAACATAAATATATAAAGCCCAATCACTACAAAACATCCTACAAATCCCCATTCTTCACCAACGGTTGAGAATATAAAATCTGTACTTTGTTCAGGTACATAGCGCAACTTGGTTTGCGTGCCTTCTTTCCAGCCACGCCCTGTTAATTGACCAGCACCTATAGCGATTTGAGACTGCCTCACATTGTAACCAACCCCTTGATTATCTGTTTTAAGACCCAAAATTAATTCGATACGGGCTCTCTGGTGCGTTTGTAAAACATTATTGAAAAGAAATTTAGCCACAAATAGATAACAAATGGCAACGACCGTGATGATGGTTATATTAATTATTCGCTGTTGCTTTTTTCTACTGTTGTAAACAAACAGAGCACCAATTATCAGAATTGAAGAAATCAATAGGAATGGCGATAAAAAAAGATTAAGGATAAATAAAGTTGCTAATCCCCAAAAAATAATGAGCAAGTAACCCGATAAACCTTCTCTATATAATGGGAACATAAACGACAGGAAGACCAACATTGATCCAGCATCTGGCTGAAGCATAATTAAACACATTGGAATGCCTATTATAGCTGCGGCAATTAATACGGGTTTTAGTGTAGTAAGCTTCGGGTTAAATGAACTTATATATCTCGCCAGTAATAGCGCTGTTCCGAATTTGGCAAATTCTGATGGTTGTAAACTAAAGGAACCAATTGGAATCCAAGCTTGGTTTCCACCTTTATTTATGCCTACTACCAAGACCACTAATAGAAGTAATACGGTTATGCAATAAATAATGGGTGCAAAAACACTGAAAAATTTAGCATCCAATAATAAAATAGATAGGCCTAAAACTAATCCCGTGATGATAAATATGAGTTGTTTACCATATTCGGCAGCAAAACTGAAAGCTTCAGATTTGTCTGGGTTGAACTTTACGGAGTAAATATTTAAAAAGCCGATAGCACACAATGCCACATAAATTAATATGGTAATCCAATCTACGTTAAAGAAAAATCTATTACTTTGAGGTTGCATTGGTTTTTGGTTTATCAGCTACTTTATTAAATGCATTGTTTGTATTCTTACTTTTAACTGGCAAAGCTTTTTTAAGACTATCCGTTTTATTCAGCAAGCTATCCGTTTTACTTTTTGGTCTAAATGGCTTAGACAAAAAATTAGGGAGCAAATTGGCATCCTTATACATTTGAATGGTACTTCCATTTATCGTTCTCCCTGAAAGCGAATCTGTCAAGTACTTCTCTGCAATAAAACTTGCAATCGGAGCAGCGTAAGCGCCACCGTAGCCACCATTTTCTACAATTACAGCAATGGCAATTTTCGGATTATCTCTAGGTGCGAAACCAATAAATACAGAGTGATTTTTACCTCTACTATTTTGTACAGTTCCAGTTTTACCACACATGATAATGTTTGGCAATTTTGATTCAATCGCTGTTCCTATTTGTGTATTTACCGCATCTTGCATGCCGTCTATTACAGGTTCATAAAACCTTGCATCTATGCCTGCAAAATGTTTTTCTTTAAATCGAGGGTCAATACCTTTTCCGTTTCCAATAACCTTTACCACGTGAGGCTTCAAATAATAGCCCCTGTTGGCGATAATAGCCATGATATTGGCCATTTGTAAAGGCGTAGTGTTAATCTCACCCTGACCAATAGCCACAGACATGATAGTGGTGTTACCCCAATACTTACTATGAACTTTATCATAATCAGCCTTTCTAAACAATTTATAAGCTTTCTCCCCTGGGAAGTCTATTCCTAAAGTGTCTCCAATTCCAAACTTTCTAACCTTGTTTTGCCAGTCTTCATAGGTGTTTTGTTGCTTGGCATAAGAGCCACCATTTTTAGTCATCAGCTTTGCGAAAATGGTGTAAAAATAAGTATTGCACGACCTAGCTATACCTTTTCGTAACGCAATAGGCCCATCAATGTGCTCACACTTGAATTTTCTATTACCTGCAACATAATAACCTGGGCAGTTAAAAGTTAATTCTTCGCCCAGTTTTTGTATACGACTATCGATTGTAGTAACCAATTGTTCGCCTGGAATGGCTGCGGAATCAAGTTTTCCATTATTGTAACTTCCCTGAGCTACGTTTTTTGAGTTAAAAAGCATGTGCGTAACACCTTTTGTTCCTCGCAAATCAATTTCGTATTTTTTTTCAATACCACCTTTGCCAATATAATCTCCAGGTTTATAATAGCCTTGGTATTTTTCTAGGTCGGTAGGGGTTACTTCTCTCATGTAACCTAAAAATTGTGCGGCAATACTATCTGGATAGAATCTAATGGTCCTTTTCCTGACGCTAAATCCTCTAAAATTAAACATCTTCTCTTGCAAGGCAGCATAAGTCTCAACGGAAATTAACTTTTGAAGGATAGATTCCTGAAATCTAGATTGTGAAACTGCCTTGTCGAACTTTTTCCTGAACTCAATCGTGTCAATGCCAATAATACTACAAAGAGAAAGCGTGTCAAACTCCTTAACTTGATTTGGTGTAACTAATAAATCATAAGTGGGTTGGTTTTGTGCCAGAACTTTATTGTTTCTATCTAAAATTACTCCACGTGCAGGATACGTATAAATTTTTCGAAGCGCATTATTGTTAGCACTTAAAAAATACCTATCGCTAACAACCTGCATGTAAAAAAGCTTGCCCAAAAGTATAAGGGCAATGAGAACGAATAAACCTTGAATAATATATTTTCTATTAAACAGTTGATCCATTAAGTAGATTTTCTATTGTGGAAGATAGCTTCAACAAGTAACACAGTAAAGATGGTAAATACAGCACTTAACAAACTTCTTCCAAGGGTATAAGCTAATTCAGAAAGCTTAAAGGCCTCTAAAAAGAATAAAACCAAGTGATGAACAAAAATACATAATACTGCGTAAATAGAAAACCACTTAAAACCCATGTTACCTAAAGAAGGTTCGGGTTCATCAATCGCATCTCGGTTTAAACTTACAGATATAAATAGAATCCTTACAAAAACTAGCGCAACGCAAGCAGAAGCGTGAACACCCATCGTATCGTAAAAAGCATCTAAGGTTAAACCTGTGCCAAAGGCTATTAAAAACAGCAATAAATTGGGTATCCTAAAAGGAAGCACCAATAAGAACAAAACGTAAACGAAAGGGGTGGAAAGGTTGTAAAAACTTAAGTTGCGTAATAAAAAGATTTGCACAAATAAAAGTACAATCCATCTAAATATGTTTAAGAAAATGGTCTTACTGTTCATTAGGCAATTTTGGTGTTTCTAAAGCTTTTTGTTCTGCGGCTAATTTATTCTTAATGATATAAACATATTGCAAAGTACTAAAATCATTAAATAAGTTAACCTCAAGGTCGCCATTCTCCAGTTTTCTACTTATTGTTCCAACTTCAATGCCTCTAGGGAAACCACCCGAACCCGAAGTTATAACAGTGTCCTTTAAACTGGTTTTAAAATGATTAGGTATCTCTTTTACAAAGGCCTTCCTGTAATCAAAATTTCCATCTCCCCAAACCAAAGAGCCTAATGCATTATTCTTTTTAATACTCACGCTAATTGGAGTATTGGTATGTAATAAGCTTCTAATGGTCGCTAAATGTGGCGAAACATCTAAGATAAAACCGACTACGCCCTTTATGGGAGAAATAACAGCCATGTCTTTTTCAATACCATCAAGACTTCCTCTATTTATGGTAATTACGTTATTACGCTGACTAATAGAATTCTTAATCACCTTGGCAGATTGATAAGTAAACTGAACATCATTTATGGTATCATTAACCACAACAGTTTTGCTGCTATCTACTTCTTTTAACGCTAAAAGTTCGGTTTTCAGCTTTGCGTTTTCGTTAGCGAGGCTATCATTAACCTGCCCCAGATTTAGATATCTTTTTAACACATTTAAACGCTCATAAGCACTGCCCACCACTTCGTTAGTAGAATTTAAGGTAACACTACGCTGGTAAGCATTATTTTTTAGCGTTAAAATAATGCCAATGGTAAAGAAAATAATGAAAAAGAAAAATGCGTTATATCTGCTTATAAAAATCCAAAGGTTACGCATTCTAGTGATGAGTTTGGAGCTTGGAGTTTGGAGTGATGAGGGGAAACTCCCAACTCAATACTCCCAACTCCTAACTCAGTTTATTGCATAAGGAATTTAAAACCACCAATGTTTTTCAAAGCGATACCAGTTCCACGAACTACAGCACGAAGTGGGTCTTCTGCAACGTGTACAGGCAGCTTAGTTTTTGCAGCTACACGTTTATCTAAACCACGTAACAATGCACCACCACCAGTTAAATAAATACCAGTTTGGTAAATATCGGCAGAAAGTTCCGGCGGCGTAATCTCTAGCGCTTTTAAAATTGCTTCTTCAATTTTAGAAATAGATTTATCTAAACAGTGAGCAATCTCAGTATAAGAAACGGTAATTTGTTTTGGCACACCCGTCATTAAATCTCTTCCTTGTACAGCGAAATCTGCAGGTGGATCGGCTAATTCTGGTAAAGCAGCACCAACCTCAATTTTAATTTTCTCAGCCGTACGATCACCAATCATGATGTTGTGTTGTCTACGAATATAATTCACGATATCACTATCAAAGTTATCTCCCGCAACACGGATAGATTGGTCGCAAACAATACCAGACAAAGCGATAACCGCAATTTCTGTAGTACCACCACCTATGTCGATGATCATGTTTCCCATCGGTTCTTCCACATCAATTCCAATACCCACTGCTGCCGCCATTGGTTCGTGAATTAGGTAAACTTCTTTTGCACCTGCAATTTCAGCACTATCTCTAACCGCACGTTTCTCCACCTC
Source organism: Pedobacter sp. (assembly GCA_004295885.1). Lineage (GTDB taxonomy): Bacteria > Bacteroidota > Bacteroidia > Sphingobacteriales > Sphingobacteriaceae > Pedobacter. The sequence goes on from SEDG01000335.1 coordinate 6,257, forward strand.
AGTAATCCCACTAGGAATACAAATAACCATTCTCAAAGATGGGAACATCCATCCTTTACCACCATTTAGCATTCTAATCATCCCTTTAATCATCGCTTCTGCAGCATTAAAATCTGCAATTACGCCATCTTTCAAAGGTCTAACTGTTCTAATGTTATCGTGTGTTTTACCTTCCATTTGCATCGCCTGACGGCCAATTGCAATGATTTTGTTTGTTTGCCTGTCAAAAGCAACTATCGAAGGTTCGTCAACTACTACTTTATCGTTATGTAT
>SEDG01000336.1 GCA_004295885.1 Pedobacter sp.
CATCTCTTCCATTGTCAAAGCCCAACCTTCTTCCTTTTGTTTAATTAAACGGGAATATGAGCAAAACTTACAATCGTAAACACAAAGATTAGTAGGCTCCAAATGGAAATTTCTATTGAAATAAGTTTTATCGCCATGCTTTTCTTCTCTCACGAAATTTGCTAAAACTCCTAAATAACCTAGTTCTGCATTTTCATATAGATATACACCATCATCGAAAGTAATACGTTGATGATTTTGAACTTTTTGAGCAATAACCTTTAAAGGAGTTGGAAGATTTGGATTTTGAATAAGAATGTCTAAAGCCTTCACCGTAATTCTTTTTTATGTTTAGGCAAAAGTACAACATTGCCCTAATTGAACATCATTTTCTTGTAAAAATGGCTTATTTAGAAACAATAAAAGCCCCAATTTTCATTGGGGCTTTTTTATCGAGGCAAATTTGTAATAAATTATTTAGCTGCTTTTGCGAAATTTAAAACAACATAAGCAGTTCTTCCGCCGTATTCAATTGGAGATTTAATCACCATCATGTTATCATCAGCAGATGCTAAGGCAAGTCTATAACCAGATGTAACGTTTTTGGCTTTATCACCTTCAAATAATTGTTTGTATTGGAAAGTTCCATCAGCCGGACTTACCGACCAGAAAATTGCTTGGGTTTTGGCTGCACAGCTAGCACTTGCTGGTAAACTATAACTTCCATTACCACTATTAGTTAGGTTCCAAGTACTGCCTATAAAACATTTATAAGAACTTTCACCTAAAAAAGATTTGATGGCAACATCTGGAATTCCTTCAAACGTAACATTGTTTACTACCCAATTACCTGTTACATCACCTCTTTTTGCTGAGACAGCTCCTGCAGCTGTTGTTTTCGGAGAGCAGCTTTGTAACACTATTATAGAACTACAAACTAAGGCTGCTATTAAAAATATTCTTTTCATATACTTGTTTTTTGATTAGCTGATTACATAAATCTTGCCAAAAGTGAAATTTGGGTGGATAAAACTTTAGCTTTGTTATTATAATTTCCAATCCCGTTTAAAATGAAACCAGAAACTACCGCGATACATGCGCTTAATTTAGTTAAAAGTGCCACAGGCGATGTAACCATGCCAATCAGCTTATCAACCACCTTTTTGAGAGGGGAAGATGGCGGTTATCCTGGGGGACACATGTATAGTAGGGTTAGTAATCCAAATCGTTCTGCATTAGAAAAAGTAATTACGGAATTAGAATTTGGAGAAGATACTTGTGCATTTTCATCTGGTAACACAGCTGGAATGACTGTATTTCAGGCTTTAAAAGCTGGTAGCCATATTATTTGCCCTGATGATATGTATTGGGGATTAAAAAAACAACTATTAACCATTTTTCAGGATGCCTTAACTTTCGATTTTGTTGATTTAACAGACTTATCAAAAATTGAAAATTTTGTTAAACCGAACACGGTAATGATTTGGGCAGAAACGCCATCCAACCCGCTTTTAAAAATTACAGACATTGAAGCCTTGGCAAACATCTGTAAAAAACATAAATTAATGCTAACAGTAGACAGCACTTTTGCTTCGCCTATTCTTCAAAACCCAATAAAACTAGGTGCAGATATTGTAATGCATTCTACGACAAAATACATTGGTGGGCATAGCGATGTTTTGGGAGGCTCCTTAACAACAGCTAAAAAGGATGAATTCTGGGAAAGGGTTATCAATGTTCAGCAAACTGGGGGTGCCGTCCCTTCTCCATTTGATTGTTTCCTATTATTAAGAAGCATCAAGACCTTAGCCTATAGAATTAAAGGCCATTGTGAAAATGCCAAGAAATTGGCTGAATATCTAGAAGCTCATCCAAAGGTTGAGGCTGTGTATTATCCTGGTTTAAAATCTCATTCCCAACACGAAATTGCAAAAAAACAAATGAAAGACTTTGGCGGAATGCTTTCTATCTTGGTTAAAGGTGATGCAATTGCAGCTCGAAAAGTAGTAAACAGCGTAAAAATATTTGCGCAAGCAACAAGTTTAGGCGGTGTAGAAAGCTTAATAGAACACCGTGCTTCGGTTGAAGGTCCAGATACTAAAACGCCACAAAATTTAATTCGAATTTCAGTTGGATTAGAGCATGCGGATGATTTAATCGGTGACTTAGAGCAGGCTTTGGGTTAGTATCGGCGTTTAATATTGGCTATCCAAATAAATCACTACTTAAATACCTATCTCCTCTATCGCAGGCAATAAATACAATTAAACCGCTTTCCAATTCTTTTGCCAATTTAAGTGCACAATGTAAGGCGCCACCGCTACTCATTCCTGCAAAAATACCTTCTGTTTTTGCTAAGGCTCTGGTTGCAATAATCGCATCTTGCTGAGAAACATCCATTATTCTATCTACACGTTCTGGCTCATAAATTTTAGGTAAATATTCAATTGGCCAGCGGCGAATCCCAGGAATGGATGATTCTTCTGTTGGTTGACAACCAATGATTTGAATATTGCTATTTTTCTCTTTTAAATACCGTGAATTACCCATGATGCTCCCGGTGGTCCCCATACTACTTACAAAATGCGTAATTTCACCATGGGTTTCTTCCCAAATCTCTGGGCCTGTAGTTTTATAGTGTGCTAAATAATTGTCAGGGTTTGCAAATTGATTTAGCAGAAAATAACCTGATTGTTGCCCCTTTTCATCGGCATAATCCCTGCAAACTTCAATAGATTCAAGCAATGTGACTTTAGCACCAAATGCTTCCATGGTTAAAGTTCGCTCTCTCGTAGAACTTGATGGCATTACCAGTTCTATTTCAATACCGTAAATCGAGGCAATCATAGCTAAAGCAATACCTGTATTTCCGCTAGTAGCTTCTATCAATTTAGTTTTTGTATCAATTTCCCCACGCTCCATCGCACTGCGAATCATATTTAACGCCGCCCTATCTTTCACGCTTCCACCAGGATTATTCCCTTCTAGCTTCGCATAAATTTTTACGTTTGGATTTGTATTTAAATAGCGTATTTCTGCCAACGGTGTATTGCCAATGCAGTCTATAATTGTCTTCATACTTATTTAATTTTAATTTCTGACTGGTGGTAAACTGTAGAATTTTCTGGTACACTCATGGTCAGCCAGACGTTTCCGCCAATTAAACTATAATCGCCAATAACAGTTAAACCGCCTAAAATGGTAGCACCAGAATAAATAATTACGTGATTACCGATAGTTGGATGTCTTTTGGTATTGCCTTTAGATTTATCAACACTTAATGCACCTAAGGTTACCCCTTGATAAAGTTTTACATGATGGCCTATCTCTGTAGTTTCACCAATCACTAAGCCAGTTCCATGGTCAATGTATAAATATTCTTCAATTTTTGCCGCTGGATGGATGTCTATTCCAGTTATTGTATGGGCATATTCTGTAATGATTCTTGGAATGTAAGGCACTTCTAATAA
>SEDG01000028.1 GCA_004295885.1 Pedobacter sp.
AAACTTACCTGAGCTATCTAAAGTGAAAGACTTTGCTGCTGGATTTTCAAATGCATCGAACATTGTTCGTGTATTGAACAATGCATATTGCTGTGCCTTTAAGTTGCTGATTACAAGTAATAAGACAAATGCTAAAAAGTATTTTTTTCCCATAGTTATCTAACTTACTAATTTGTGTTTAAAGTATCAGGCACGATAAGTTTCTTCGCCTTTTTGTAAAGCAAAACATTGCTTAAAAATCTTCCGCTACCTCCAGAAAGTTGATAAGAAAATGCATCATAATCTTTAAATCCAACCTTTGATTGGTATTGTTTATAATAAGGTCGCTTTAAATTCCTTCCGAAGATATCATTTGAATTTTTATGATTCACATAAAATGATATGGTTGCCGATGTAGAAAGTTGGTCTGTTAAATCTCTGTAATCCTCATCGTTTATCAACAAATCTCCATTGCGATAGCTGTTTAAAAATGAGTTAATGCTACTGGCATTGTTCGCCATTATTAGATAGTTATCAATGATGGTGTAAAATGGTCTTTCAAACTTTTTAAATGGGTCGCCAAAAAAAATGTAAGGTATATTTGCGTCTTTAAAAATTCTTATGTCTGTTGCGTACTCTGCACTTAAATCTAATAATAGCTGATTTAATTTTTCTCCATCTTTTAAAGCTACGGCGCCAAATTTTTCTCCTGTATTCAGCTGAAAGCTTACAAATTGGCGGTTACAATGTTTAATGAAAATTTGTTCAATATCAAGTCGATAAGTCTGGTTGATGTTTGCAATATTTTTATTTAGTTTTTCCGTTTCCTTTCTGCCATCCTGTAATTCAATTAGTTGCTTGCGCCAATTGGCATAATCATCTAGTGCGTAAATTGTGTAGTTGGCCGTTTTTGTTGGAAGAATAACATTGATATTTGTCTTTTGCTCTGGTATTTTAGCAAATAACTTGAAGTAATTGTTATCATTTACATCGGTATTACCATTAAATAAGAGCTTCTCCTTGCTGTAATTATAACTCAATACGGCATATGTATTCTGCTGACTAAAAATATGCAGTTCTCCTGTTAAGCTGCTGTTTAAAATATTTTTAAGGAGTAAGGGTGTATTGTTAAAATTGATATACAGGTTGGCCAAGGTATTTTTGTTAAATCTAGAGTTGGCCTTAACGTAATCAACAAAATCCCTTTCAATTTTTTGATTTGCTAAGTTGTTTTGAATCGTTGCTGCCGAATTAGAAATTAACACCAACTTATCTTTGATGCCAACGAAACAACTGCCGCTGTCTGTAAAGTTAAGTTTGTAGATATCCTTTATCTTATCTACTTGAATCTTTCTCGACTTTAGATTCTCTAATATTTTTAGCGGTTCAGCATTAGCTTTAAGTTGTGTGCTAATTAAAAAATCAGTGGTGTTTTCCTGTCCAGCTAAGATACCGATGTAAATCTTTTGCCCTTCTAATTGATTAAACACTTCATCTTGTTCAATTAAATTTTCTTTTAAGGATTTTAAGTCTTTAGATTTTTGCTCACCCAGCACATTTTGAAGTAAATCTTGGCCACTTAGTATTTCATAAAAGCTCTTATCATTATCAAAACTGAAGATAATACTAGCATCTTTTGCAACCGCATTTAAGGATATATCGTTTGCATTCGCCTCTGTATTGAGGTTAGAAAAATACAGATAGGCCATGGCAACTACCCCTGATAATAAAACTCCTAACGTGATGTATATTTTTCTCATGACCCTAATTACAAATTTAATTTAATTTTGGTATTACAGAGATTATAAGGGCATTTTCTTAATTTAGCATTTATATTAAGCCGATTACTCATGAACAAACGTATAATCCTTACTGCCGCTTTTTTAGGGGGAATAGCAGTTATTTTGGGTGCATTTGGTGCGCATAGCCTTAAAGCGCTAGTCAGTACCTCTTCCTTAGAAATATGGCAAAAAGGAGTTGAATATCAGTTTTATCATGTATTTGCGCTTTTGTACCTTTCTACCTTTGCTCGTTACAAAAACAAACTAATCGGTCTTTCTTATTTTTTCTTCACACTTGGAATTGCCTTATTCTCTGGCTCCTTGTATGTTTTGGCATTAAGGGACGTTTACCATTTTTCTGCTCAATTTATTGGTCCAATTACACCAATTGGTGGTTTGTGTTTTATAATTGGTTGGTTTTGTTTATTTCTTGCCGCACTAAAAGATAAATAATGCAGTTCGCAACTTCAATGGATTTTTCTGAAAGGGAAACGCTTTTCGTAGAAGTGATACTGCCTTTGTCATTGGCTATCAATTACACCTATCGTGTGCCGTTTGAGCTTAATGATAGAGTTGCAGTTGGCAAACGCGTAGTTGTTCAGTTCGGCAAACATAAAATATACACTGCCTTAGTTAAAAGTATTTGTCAGCAACCACCAGAATTTTATCAAGCAAAATATATAATTGATGTTGTAGACGAAATTCCTGTTATTACCGCAAAACAATTTGAGTTTTGGGATTGGATTACCGCCTATTATTTATGTAACGAAGGCGATGTGATGGCAGCCGCATTACCAACAGGTCTAAAACTAGCTAGTGAAACCATTTTATTGCTTCGAGACGAATTACCGTTGGACCTAACCTTGACAGAGAAGGAAAGCCTAATAGTTGATGTATTGCACAAACAGCAGCGAATCAGTATTGATGATGTTGTTGAATTATTAGGGCAGAAAACAGTTTATCCAATTATCAACTCCTTAATTGGTAAGGAAGTGATTTTTGTAGCAGAAGAGGTTATTGAAAAATACAGGCCGCTTTTAAAGTCCTTCATTTCTTTAAATACTTTTTATAAGGATGAAGAAAACCTCAAACAGCTATTCTCTCTTTTAGAAAAAGCGCCAAAACAATTAGATGCATTATTGGCGTACTTGAAATTATCAAAGACTGAAACTACTATTCCAAAACAAAAATTGTTAGAAGAATCTGGTTGCGGGCAAGGAGCTTTAAAATCGTTAATAGATAAAGATATTTTTAATGTTGAGAAAAGGCAGGTAAGTAGGCTAAATGATGCTCAGGATGAATTTGAAGTGAACTTTGAGCTAAGTTTGGCACAACAAAAAGCATTTTCGGATATCGAAGGGCAGTTTGTAAATAAGGACGTAGTGTTACTGCACGGAATTACAGCTTCTGGAAAAACTCAATTATACATCAAACTAATAGAAAAAGCCATTTCGCAAGGCGGGCAAGTACTTTTTCTATTACCAGAAATTGCATTGACTACCCAAATTGTAGAAAGGATAAAAAAGTATTTTGGAGATAAGATTGGAGTTTACCATTCTAAATTTAACGATAATGAGAGGGTAGAGATTTGGAATAAGGTTTTAAATGGCTCATATCAAGTTGTTTTAGGAGCTCGTTCTGCTGTATTTTTGCCGTTTAAGGATTTGAAGTTAATTGTGGTTGATGAAGAACACGAATCATCATATAAACAACACGAACCAGCTCCAAGGTATCAAGCTAGAGACGCAGCAGTTTTTCTTGGTCATTTACATCAAACCAAAGTTGTTTTGGGCTCTGCAACGCCATCAATAGAAAGCTTTTACAATGCAGAAACAGAGAAGTATGGTTTGGTTATTCTAAATGAACGATTTGGAGGTGTTCAACTACCATTACAAGAAGTAGTTAGCATAGCCGAAGAAACTAAGCGCAAGAAAATGACTTCCTATTTTACCAGCGTTTTGATTGACGACATGACACTTGCATTGGAGAATAATGAGCAAATCATTTTATTTCAAAATAGAAGAGGATATGCTACCATATTAATTTGTGCTACCTGTGGTTATGCACCAAAATGCGTTAATTGCGATGTAAGTTTAACTTATCACAAAACAAGTGGAAAGCTACATTGTCATTATTGTGGTTACCATCAGAGCAGTATTAATATTTGTCCTGCTTGTGGTTCAGTGCATATTGAGCAAAAAGGTTTCGGAACAGAAAGGATAGAAGAAGAGCTTAGTTTAATTTTTCCAGAGGTGAAAATTGCTCGCTTAGATTTAGATAGCACCAGAACTAAAAATGGAATGCAACAAATCATTTCCGACTTTCAAGACAAGAAAACTCAAATTTTGATTGGTACACAGATGGTGGCCAAAGGATTGGATTTTGATAATGTGAGTTTAATTGGTGTAATTAACGCAGATACCTTATTAAATTACCCAGATTTTAGGGCATTCGAGAGAAGTTACCAATTACTGGCGCAAGTTGCTGGTAGAGCTGGAAGAAGAGATAAACAAGGTAAGGTTTGTATACAAGCTTATGATGATTCTCATCGGATCATTAAACAAGTAATAGAAAATAATTATACAGAAATGTATAACGACGAAATGATAGAGCGAAAACAGTTTAATTATCCTCCCTTTACCCGTTTAATTTTTATCAATGTAAAACATAAAGACTCAAACGTTTTAAATATTGCTGCACAAAGTTTGGCTAATGCTTTGAAGACGCAGTTGGGTAATAGGATTTTGGGACCTGAACAGCCCTTAGTCGCAAGAATTAGAAATTACTATATTAAGCAAATCATCATTAAGGTTGAGAAAAGTGCGCCAATTCAAAAAGTTAAAACGGTGTTAAAAGACACCATTAAAGATTTTAATGCGCAAAAGGATTTTAAAAGCGTAATTACTCAGATCGACGTCGACCCTTATTAATTTCTTCCAACAAGATGTACCTGAATTCCTATTGAAATTGGATTTAATAAGAATTCCCATTTGTTATATTTAACAAAGGAACGTGTATTTGCAGCATCTTGTTGAATCGTTTCTTGACGTTCGTAAGAATAATAAAAATCTAAACTTGTTTCGGCAAAGATAGAAACCTGACTAATTGGGTTGATTTTAAGCCCTAAAACTGGAGCTAAAACAAAGCCATTTTTATCTGAATCAACGTTATATGGGGCGCTAGTGCTTTTTGGATTCAAAGTTTTAATCTCTCCAGTAAAATGATTAGCCCTGAACCCAATGTCGCTACCAAAATAAGGTTGTATCTTACCGTAGCTAATGTTTTTTTCAAACCCTATCTTGAAACCAAAATCGGTCATTTTTCCTTCTGCAATTTCACAATTTTCACATTGATTACGGAAATTTACATCTTTTCGAAGATAATTACCGTTTAAGCGAAGGCTGATTTGGTTGTCGTTGAATTTAACAATAAAACCGTTTAGATAAACATCAGTGTATTCTTGTGAGTTAGTCTGATTTAAAATCTTAGGCATTTGCATTAAGGAATATCCTCTTAAGCCAATGCTATAATTATAGTTGCCTTCTACTTGGCTATAACCACTGAAATATAGGGATACACAAACTAAGCTAAGTAATAATTTTTTCATACGCCAAAAAGTAAATCGACCCTAAAAATAGAAATTATTTAGCATTAAATAACAATCTATCTTCCTTACTTTTAAAATGATTGTAAAAGAAACCTCCACTTAAAATTTTAGTGTTGATTTTATGTCGGTTAGGCTCTTGTAACTGCATTTGTGGATAAAAATTTATTCTGATTAAGTTTAAACAGCTATTTTTGAAATGAAATGGCATACAAATTCGTTGACAATTACAGAGAACAAGGAGCTAGAAAAAAGTTAGTTGTACTACTTAAAGATAGAGGCATTACTGATGAAAAAGTCTTAAAAGCAATTGGTAAAGTTCCTCGACATTTCTTTTTTGATGAAACTTTTTGGAACCAAGCGTATAAAGACATTGCCTTTCCTATCGGTGATGGGCAAACCATCTCACAACCTTACACAGTTGCTTATCAAACAGAATTACTACATATTCAAAAAGGAGATAAGGTCTTAGAAATAGGAACTGGCTCGGGCTATCAAACTTGCATTTTAATGGAAGTCGGCGCAAAGGTGTACACCATAGAGCGCCAGCCGAATATTTATGCCCATACCTTAAAGGTATTACCTGGAATGGGTTATAAGGCTAATTTCTTTTTAGGCGATGGCTCAAAAGGGATAGAAGAATATGCTCCATACGATAAAATTATTGTAACTGCAGGTGCACCTTTTGTTCCAGAAATTTTATTGAAACAGCTTAAAATTGGCGGTATTTTAGTAATCCCAGTGGGGGATGAGAAAACTCAAAAAATGATTACCGTAATTCGTGTAAGTGAAAATGATTTTGATAGAATAGAATTAGATACCTTTAGATTTGTACCGTTAGTGGGAGACCAAGCTTGGTAATATAGTTCATTGGTTGAAGTAGTTCATTGGTTCATTCGGCAACTTTCTTACAAAACAATGAACCAATGAACGAATGACACTAATGATCTCTAAAACTAAACCTTCATCGCCCTGTCCATCTCACGTTTACTCTCTCTATCCTTAATGCTATCGCGTTTATCGAATTCTTTTTTACCTTGAGCGATTGCAATTTCCATTTTAGCAAAGCCTCTTTCGTTGGTAAAAATTCTTAATGGAACTATCGTGAAGCCTTTCTCTTCACCTTTTATTTTAAGTTTCTTGAGCTCCTTTTTATGTAGAAGTAAAACTCTGTCCCTTTTAATGTCGTGGTGATGAAAAGAACTATGGCTATATTCTGAAACATGAAGGTTTCTTACATACAAAACATCGCCAATAAACATACAAAAGGCATCTGTCATGTTCGCTTTACCTTGTCTAATTGCCTTAATTTCTGTACCTAAAAGTGCAATACCAGCAACATAACTGTCTAGAATGTGATAATCAAAATATGCTCTCTTATTTTTTATTTGGATGTCGTTCTTCATATAAAGTGCTAATATCTGAAAGAAAAGCCGATAAAATAAACTTTATCTGTGTTTTTGGTCACACCAAGGTTAAAACCTGCATCAATTTTTAAGTTGTCAGTAATTAAGTAGCCTAACCCTCCATTAACTGAAACTTGAAACTGTTTGTTTTCAAAATCATAATTATAGTAACTTTCAGCAAAAGCTTCTAAAGATTCTGTTAATCCTTTCCCAAAAACAATAGATTGTAAAATACTGCTGTGGTAACCACTAGATTGAGATTTTAATAAATCGTATTGAATCTGTGTGCCGAAACTAAATTCATTTCCTAAGTCTAAACTAAAAGGAAATACAATTCCAGCTTCCACATTGTGATTGTCTTTACTTGTTGGAAAATTCACATATGGCATCATTGCTAACGCTGTTTTACCTTCGTCGTTACCCCATAAATTATATTTCAGTCTCAAAGTTAAATCTCCAAAACCTGAAGTATTATTGTACTTATTGTCATTAACATCCTTTTCATAAGTATTTACCAAACTCCCAACTACCAATTGTAAATCTATATTTTGAGTCAAGCCCAGTTTTAGGTTTGCCAAATTATAGTTATTTTCTATTGCTGTAATTCCATTAGATTTATTTCTGGATGTTTTAAACAAATCAGTTTCTATTTGAAAATGGCCAGCATCGACAGATTGTGGACTTTCCGTAATGTCTGGTCTATCCGTACTCAATTCACGCATTTTTTCTTTTGGTACAGGATTAAATAAACTGTACTTCTTTTGTGATTGTGCAAATAATCCACCTTGTGTAGTGGCTACTAGAGCGATTAATAATAAAAATTTTCTCATGTTACCTTACAATTAATACGGGTATAGTTACTTTATGTCTAACTGAATCTACGGTAGTTCCGAAAATTAAATCTTTTAATCCCTTGTGTCCATGAGCTCCCATTACCAATAACTCCAAACTATTTTGCTTGGTGATTTCTGCAATGGCTTTTGCTGTTCCTCCAAATCCAATATGTGGACTAGCTTCATATCCTAATTCCAGTAAATTTAACCTGTATTTTTCAAGATTTTCTGTGTCAGCCTGTGTTTCATGGTCCATCGTTGTTTGTCCGTGATATCTAGCTGCTGCTGTTTCTACAACGTGGATTAAATAGTAATGTGCTTCTTTTCCGCCTTGAATTAGCGCATGGCGGATGGTATTTCTATCATTTTTAGAGAAGTCTACGGTAATACCAATTTTTTTATAATTGATTTTTTCAATTTGGTCAATAGCCAAAGCATTTCCGTGTGGTACATTTCCAATTCTTTGTTTTTTACTTAAAAGTGGATATAAGAAAATGTAAACCAACAATAAACCAATTAACACAGCTAGCGGTATTACGATGACATAAATATACCAGCCATCAGCTTCTGCAATCCAACCTGTGATTTCTTCTATAACTAATTTTATATTCAAGCTAACAATCACCACAGCACTCATCCATGCTAAAACCTTAACCCAAGTTTTAATTGTAAAGTCTTTCATCTCTTTTTTATCAGATGTTAGGTGGATTAATGGAATAATTGCAAAGCCCAATTGTAAACTTAATACAACCTGACTTAATATTAAAAGTCCGCCGAGTGCGTCTTCGCCGAAGAAAAGAATGGTACAAAAAGCAGGAATAATAGCCAATAAACGCGTTATCAATCTCCTTAACCAAGGCTGAATTCTTAAGTTTAAATGACCCTCCATGATGATTTGACCAGCCAAAGTTCCCGTTACGGTGGAGCTTTGTCCTGCAGCTATTAGCGCAATAGCAAAGAGGGCAGGAGCCACTGGTCCGAAAATGTTTGTTAATAAAAGGTGTGCATCCTGTATTTCAGCAACTTCGTGAAAACCGTTTGTAAAGAATGCAGCAGCTGCTAAAATTAGAATGGCAGCGTTTACTAAAAAAGCAAGGTTAAGTGCAACTGCAGTATCAATAAAATTGAATTTAATAGCCTCTTTAATGCCTTTAAAATCTCTGTTAAATTTTCTGGTCTGCACCAGTGAAGAATGTAAATAAAGATTATGCGGCATGACAGTTGCCCCTATAATACCAATTGCAATGTATAAGGCATCTCCGGAAAGCATAGATGGTTTAAAACCTTTTGCAATTTCTTTAAATGAAGGCTCTACTATAAACATTTCAATTAAAAATGAAAGTCCTACGATGAATACCATAGAAACAATAAAGGCTTCCATTTTTCGCATTCCCTTGTTAAGTAGAAAAAGGAGAATAACTGTGTCGAAAATGGTAACAGACACACCCCAAATTAATGGTAAATCAAATAAAAGGTTTAATCCAATTGCCATCCCAATAATTTCAGCTAAATCGCAGGCTATAATAGCGGTTTGGGCAAGTATGAACATCGGAAAATTAACCCATTTAGGATAAGCATTTCTTGACGCTTGGGCTAAGTCTAATCCTCTAACAATTCCTAATCTGGCACTTAAAGACTGAAGTAAAAGCGCAATGATGTTAGACATCAATAAAATCCAAATTAGAGAATACCCAAATTTACTTCCACCAGCTATGTCGGTCGCCCAGTTTCCTGGGTCCATATAACCAACGCTAACTAAATAGGCAGGGCCGATGAAGGCTAAAATTCTTTTCCAACCTGTTCTTTTATTTGTTTCAACGCTTTTATGTACCTCGCTTAGTGATTGTTTTTCCATCTTACTTGCTAATTAATATGTGCTTTGCTACTTCTCTACTAATATTTATCTTATTTCCATCAATCGATAATTCTACAGAACCATCAAAATCTAAAATTTCTGAAACCTCAATCTTTTTCCCTAAGGTTAACCCCAATTTTTCTAGGTGTTTTAGGAAAGGAGAAGAGTGTTCGCTAACACCGGTTATGGTACCTTTGTCATTTGTTTTAAGCTTACTTAGTTTTACAAAAGCTAAATCAGCAAAGTTGCCATGTTGATCCGGTATAGGGTCGCCATGTGGGTCTACTTTTGGGAATTCTAAAAATTCATCTAACCTTTCAATTAACAAAGTTGATTTGATGTGCTCCAATTCTTCGGCTACATCGTGTACTTCATCCCATTTAAAACTCAGTTTCTCAACTAAAAAAACTTCCCACAGGCGATGTTTGCGAACGATGTTAATTGCAGCAAGTTTTCCTTTTTCTGTTAAAGTAACACCCTGATATTTTACATAATCTACCAGTTCCTTCTCAGAAAGCTTTTTAAGCATATCGGTAACCGATGCAGCCTTAGTTTGCATTCGCTCTGCAATGGCATTCGTCTGAACTGGATTGCTGATTACTGATAGGTGATAGATAGTTTTTAGGTAATTCTCTTCCGTATAAGATTGCATTTTTGTTACTCTAATTTTAAATTTAGACAAATCTAAAAATTATTTTGTAAAATAAAAGTTATTTTTAATCTAATTTTATAGAATAATATTTGGCTACTTTGCATTAGTATGCTACCTTTGAGTATCAAACCCAATTTTATGGCAACTGAATTAGATAAAACCGATTTTAAAATTCTTAAACTTCTTCAAGAAAATGGCAGAATAACCAACTTGCTCTTATCTCAAGAAATTGGATTATCGCCTGCACCAACCTTGGAGCGTGTTCGTAAACTGGAGATGTCTGGATACATTAAAAGTTACCATGCTTTAGTTGATGAAGAGAAGCTAGGATTAGGCATTAAAACCTTTATTCAGGTTCAGCTAGATTTTCATAAAAACAATACCATTCAAATATTTTTAGATGAAGTAAATCAAATCAATGAAATTACCGAATGCCACCACGTAACAGGTCAGGCAGATTTTTTATTGAAGGTTTACGTAAACGACATCAAAGCTTACGAGCGTTTGATCATGGATAAAATCAGCAAGATTTCTGTTGTTAAAACTTTCCAGACCATGATGATCATGTCTACAACTAAGAAGGAACCGATAGTGCCTCTGGAGTATTAAATTTTACCACCTAAGATACCTAAGGTAACCTAAGGAGAAATTTTCCAAATGGCAATTCTAAATTACCCCGTCAGTCTAATAGATTTCGGAAGTAGTCATTTACAAAAGGTTTTTTGCCATTTTGAATAATATTCGTACAGTTGAAATTGATTAGTAAACCTTTAGTAGCTTTCAAGATTTTCATATAGGTTAAAAGTTGAGCTTCATGTAGTGGTAATATTTTTTCAACGGCTTTCAATTCCAGAACCAAGCAATTTTCTATATAAAGGTCAGCACGTAGTTCTGTGTCAAGTATTAAGTCTTTGTAGTTAATAATAATAGCACGTTCTGTGGTGAATCGCAAACCTTGAATCTGAAGCTCTTTGATTAAACATCTATGGTAAATACTTTCCAATAAGCCTGGGCCTAAGGTTTTATGTACTTCAATGCAAGCACCTGTTACTTGATACTCTAAATCATTTAGGAAATTTTTATCAATCATATTTAAAGTTTTAAATTGATCAATAGGGAGACACAATATAAGAAATTTTTGTAAGACTAGCTTAGGTTTTCTAAGATCTCTTAGGTGGTTCTATTTTTAAATAATTTGCCAATTTATTCGTTCCAGCCCTTCGTTTTCCAAGATCTCATTGGTTTTCTTAAAATGGTTTGAACCGAAAAAACCGTTATAAGCAGAGAAAGGAGAGGGGTGTGCAGCTTTCAAAACAAAATGCTTTTGGGCATCTATTAAACTCTCTTTTTGTTGTGCAAACTTGCCCCAGAGCAAAAATACCAGACCCTTCTTCTTTACCGATAATTCGGTTATAACGTGATCTGTAAATATCTCCCAACCTCTTTTCTGATGGGATCCAGCTTCATTGGCTCGAACCGTTAATGTTGCATTTAACAGTAAAACACCTTGGTCTGCCCAAGCGGTTAAATCACCGTGAGCAGGTATCTTGAAGCCTGGGAACTCTTCCGCTAATTCCTTGTACATATTTTTTAAGGAGGGAGGTACAGTAATTCCTTTTTGAACGGAAAACGAAAGCCCGTGTGCCTGCCCTTGCCCATGATACGGATCTTGACCTAAAATAACAACTTTAACCTTATCAAATGGGGTGTGGTTAAATGCATTAAAAATGTCAGTACCTTTCGGATAAACAACAAATCCTTTTTGCTTTTCTTCTAGCAAAAAGGATTTAAGTTCCTTCATGTAAGGCTTTTCAAGTTCGTCGCTTAATACACTTAACCATCCAGGTTCTAATGCTGCGGCCATATTACTTGGTTTTTGTTTCTGTTTTTGATGCCTTAGTTTTCTTGGTTACTGCCAAAATTTTAACCATATCCTTTTCCAGTGTTTCTTTTGGATGCTCAGTAATGCGGCCCACTTCCTTTCCTTTTTTATTAGTAAAAATAAAGGTTGGCACATTTGTAATTTTCAAACTATCAATCAAACCATTTTCAGCTTTTTTAGCGCCATCAACAGCAATGAATTTTATTTTATCACCATCAACCTTAAGGCCATCCATTATTTTTAAGAAATGAGGAACTTGATATTTACTATCGCCACACCATGTGCCTAAAACGATGGTGATTTTTTTGCCCTTCAATAATTGGGATAAGTCGGCAAACGCAGCAGAATCAGGTTTGTAAGATGCATAATTAGGGTCGTAACTTTCTTTAAATTCTGCAAAGGAAGTTATCCCTTCCCTAGTACATTCGTTTAACATAACTTGTTTATGGCGATTTGGGTCTTCAATTTTTTTATTTAATTCTTGTGCACCTGCATTCATGGCAAATAATAAGATTAAGGCGGTAAGTAAGTTCTTCATGTAATTATAATTTCAAGGTATGACGATAGGAAATATAAATAGTTTAACGTCTACAAAAGTTCAATTATTTCAATTGTAATATTTGATGAAATTATAAATTTTAAATGTATTTTTTGGTATATAAACACGATATTTGCACAAATATTATAATTCTATGCCAAATCTAATACGCCTAATTATAGGCTTTGCTTTTGTTGGTGCAGCAGTTGCACTTTTTATCTTCGGCTTTTGGGGCTGGGGCATCCTTTTAGTTTTTTTAAGTATTTTTATTTTCATAACTTATTTCTACAACGAAAATATGTTAATTGCTCAATGGTATTTACGTAAAGATAATATGCCAAAGGCCGAGCAGTTTTTAGGAAGAATTAAAAACTATCAAAAAGAATTAAATAGAGTTCAACACGGTTATTATAACTTGTTAATTGGATTAATCGAATCTAGAAAAGCACCAATGAAATCTGAAAAGTATTTCAAGGCTGCATTAAATTTAGGATTACACATGGACCACAACATTGCCTTAGCTAAATTAAGTTTAGCTGGAATTGCAATGGGTAAAAGAAATAAACTAGAGGCTAATAGATACCTCCAAGAGGCTAAAAAAGCAGATAAACAAAAATTACTAGCTGATCAAATCAAACAAATGAAGGATCAGATGGGGATGATGGACAAACAACAACAAGTAAGATATTCTCGTTAATTTTTTTAGTCCGAACGTCGGAGAGTCCGCAAGTCAGAGGTTGAGATATACCCTTGGCTTGCGGATTTTTTTTATCTATTTATTTTCTAAGTGACTTTTCTTTCGGACTTCCCGACTTTACTGACTGTCGGACTATTCTTATTTATCATCCAATCTATCAAAGTTCTCTTCAAATTCAGATGAACTTCTACTGATTAAATCTTCTTCAAAGTCATTCTTACGACTAAAAAATAATTCTTCTGCTTGTATGCGTTTAATTAACTGACGGATTAAAGAAAGGTCAAATGTTTCCTTGCTCAGTTTAATGCAATATTCTTTTTCGGTGATTTCTAGGCTCGTGCTATTCATAACGTTCTTATTTTCAACTGCCTAAAATTAAAGAAGGCTTTCCGTATATTTATACAACAAGCCTTTAAGTTTTTGTTATGATTGTGTTAACAGTCGATTTTAGTCATCCGATGGATATAGCCGTGATGCTGCTATTCATCGGATGACAACTCAAAGCTATTTACGCGATAAAAACAAACCATCATCGGTTTTAGCAACTTTTAAAATTCCTTTTCCTGTTAGGCCTTTTAAGGTTGTATCCCATTTTTTATTGCTCCAATCAGTAAGTTTTGCTTTAATATCGGTTAACAAAGATTGCTCATCTTCCTTAACCAAGGCAAACAATTCTGTTTCTTCTGCTGTAAGCTCAATTTTCTTTTTCTCTGGGCGCATCTGCGGGAAGAACAATACTTCTTGAATAGTAGATTGATTAGTCATCAACATCACCAAACGGTCTATGCCAATCCCTAAACCTGAAGTAGGAGGCATACCATATTCTAAAGCACGAACAAAATCATCATCCATTGCCATTGCCTCATCGTCACCTCTAGCCGCTAATTTCAATTGCTCTTCAAAACGTTCTTTTTGGTCGATAGGGTCATTTAGCTCAGAATAAGCATTAGCTATTTCTTTTCCATTTACAAATAATTCAAAACGTTCTACCAAACCATCTTTGCTACGGTGTTTCTTAGCCAAAGGCGTCATTTCTAAAGGATAATCGGTAATGTATGTCGGCTGAATCAAATTTGCTTCAACTTTTTCGCTGAATAATTCATCAATCAATTTACCTCTGCCCATTGAATCGTCTATTTCGATGCCTAATTTTTTACATTCATCGGCAATCTCAGCTTCGCTCATGGCAGAAACATTAATGCCTGTATATTTTTCAATAGACTCATACATGGTTAATTTTTCGTATGGTCCTGCAAAGTTAATCTCGTTTTCCCCTACTTTAACAACTGGCTGTCCATGAATAGCGTTGGCAATTTTCTCTAAACATTCTTCTACCATCGCCATCATCCAGATATAGTCTTTATAGGCTACATAAATTTCCATTGCAGTAAACTCCGGGTTATGTGTGCGGTCCATACCTTCATTTCTGAACATTTTTCCGAACTCATAAACACCATCAAAACCTGCAACAATTAATCTTTTTAAATATAATTCATTCGCAATGCGAAGGAATAATGGCATATCTAAAGTGTTGTGGTGTGTGGCAAACGGACGAGCAGCGGCACCGCCGTGAACCGCCTGTAGGATAGGAGTTTCTACTTCCATCCAACCCTGATTATCAAAGTAATTACGCATCGTGTTAATCACTTTAGAGCGATTAATGAAGATTTGTTTGTAATCTGGGTTAACCGTTAAATCTACATAACGCAT
>SEDG01000337.1 GCA_004295885.1 Pedobacter sp.
CCGAAACAAATTGTTAGCCACAGATTAACGGACTTAATAATCTGCGAATCTGTGGCTTTTTTGTGCTTTCTGAAATCATTAGAGCTAGTTTTCTATCATCCATAAACCATCAGCCAAAAACTTTTTTCACAAATAATTTGGTGGTTTCAAAAATAGCACATACTTTAGTGTATTATTTAACTAATACAGTAGAGAATGATTAAAATTAACAACCTAAATTTTGGTTACAGCAAACATCAACTGTTATTCAAAAACTTGAGCATGCAATTAAGCAATGGTCATATATATGGATTGCTTGGCAAGAACGGTGCTGGTAAATCAACCTTATTAAAAAACCTAGCAGGATTAGTTTACGCTGAAAGCGGAAGCATGGATGTGTTGGGTTTTAATCCTGCGAAGCGTCAACCTGCTTTATTAGAGCAAATCTGTTTTATTCCGGAAGAGTTTTATTTGCCATCGGTTAAAATAGATGCTTATGTAAAAGCAAATGCGGCTTTTTATCCAAACTTCGACCATCCTTATTTTACGGCTTTGTTAGCCGAGTTTGACATCCCAGTAGGACAGAAATTAATTAACATGTCTTATGGTCAGAAGAAAAAGGTAATCATCGCCTTTGGCCTAGCTACAAATGCTAAACTAGTTATCATGGATGAACCTACGAACGGTTTAGATATTCCTTCGAAGGCTCAATTTCGCAAAATCATGGCATCGGCATTAACCGAAGATAAATGTATCATCATTTCTACCCACCAAGTAAGAGATTTAGATAATTTAATTGATACGGTAATTATGTTGGATGAAAACAGTGTTGCCTTAAAAGCATCGGTAGAAGAGATTACCGACAAATTGGTGTTTAAAAGGGTTAAGGAAGTAGACGATAAAGTAATTTACGCAGAGCCTTCTTTAGCGGGTTTCAACGCCGTAATGCCAAACTTCCATCAAGAAGATAGTAAACTCGACTTGGAGTTGCTATTTAATGCAGTATTGGCAGAAAAAAATAAACTAAAACCAATTTTTAACTAAATCTTAAACAGACATGAACAACACATTTAACATACAACGTTTTGGTCTTTTGTTGAAGAGACAATGGCTAGAATTTGGCAAAATTTACCTGGTAAGTTTATTGGTTGCATTAGGTGTAATTATTACATTTTATGCCATGGCATTATGGGGAAACTTTTTTAATGACAGGCCTTTTTTCGATAATGCATTGAATTTCAGGGAACCTTTGTTTTTAATTTTTGGTTTCATCTTTATAAGTATCATTGCAAGTAATTATTTTGCACACTTAGGACAAAAGCCAAAGGCTATTATTGATTTACTGATTCCAGCTTCAACTTTTGAAAAGTTTTTAACTGGCGTTTTCTTCACTTCAATACTGGCGATAGTAAGTTTTGTATTCTTATTTTATATTACCGACTTGCTATTTGTTTCTAAATTAAGAGATATGTACGCTGGTGGAGAAAATGTTACGCATTACATAAATAATGGTAAGGAAATTCCTACTTTAACTTATTTGAATTACTTTTTTACCAAAAATAGCGGCGATGATAAGTTTTTACCTTTATATTTTCTTCCATTTTTTGTAACGAGCGTTTTCTTACTGGGATCAATTTACTTTAATAAGTTTCACTACATTAAAACGGCGATTTCGGTAATGATTTTCTCGGGGATCTCATTTTTCATATTATTTAAATCTGGCGAGTGGTTGTTCGATGGGAAAATCATGGTTGATCAAGAAAACAGAAACCATATGTCGCAGAACACTGCAGAATGGTTAGGTGTACTACTAATTGTAGCACTTACTGCAATATTTTGGAGCATCACTTATGTGCGCCTTAAAGAAAAAGAGGTTTAATTTTAAACGGTATAGATATGGAATTTAGAGATAATAAGGCAATATACCTTCAAATAGCCGCTTACGTTTGCGAGCATATTTTGCTTGGCAAATGGAAAGTAGACGAAAAAGTTTCTTCAGTTAGAGAAATGGCAGTAACGCTAGAGGTAAACCCAAATACAGTAATGCGTACTTACGAATTATTGCAGAATAAAAATATAATTAGCAACAAAAGAGGAATAGGGTTTTTTGTGGCAGATGATGCCTTGAAAAATGTTAAAGACTACTTAAAAACACAATTTATTGAAGAAGAATTACCTGTGGTTTTTAGAAATGTTTACCTGTTAAACATCGGGTTTGATGAATTAGAAACTCGCTACAACACTTTTGTTAAAGAAACTTTTAATCCTTAAAGAGATGAAATTAAGTAATAAATTATTAATCGCTTTTGCAGCTTCACTTATCTTAATCCCTGTTTTAGGGATGGTGATTGTATCTGCAACAATGTACAAAACTGGAACTTATAAAGATGTAGCTTACAAAGTTGAAAGTTTTAGCACACCTACTAAAAATATGGAAAGCTTAGCTGTTTCATCTGCATTTGAATCTGTTAATATTGCAGATGCAAAAGGAATGGTATTAAATGTTCAATTTATTAAAGACGATAAATTTGGCGTAAAATTTCAAGAAGATTTGAAGGGGTTAATTACTGCAACTGTTGATGCAAACGGCCAATTACAGTTAGTAATTAAAGATAAACCTAAGTCTGAAGAAAGTAGAAACAGATATTATACAACTATCTATGTTTATTCGCCAATTATAAATGGTTTAAGCGTGGCAAATGCTGATGATCTTAGAATAATGGCAGTAGCAGACACGTTGGCCTTAAACATTGAAAAATCTACTGGTGTCTCTTTCGAAATGGGTACAAAAATTAAACAATTGAACTTGAAATCGAAGAACTCAAGAACAGTGTATTTTAGACAGGATGATATTAAGTCAATTAGCTTAGATTTAGACAATACCGATTTCCGTTGTGAAGAAAGCTCTTTTGATAATGTTTCAATTACTACTAATGGAAAGTGTGAAATCGAGTTTTATGGAGACCGCGATGTTCAGAACAAATACACCATTAACAATTTGAACTTAATTACAAACGGCATAGCCAATGTAAAATTAGAAAATATTAAAGTTGCTAATTGTTCAGGTAAGCTGTCTGATGAAACACAGGTACAGATGCCTGCTATTAATTTGAACCAAATGTATAAGAAGTAATAAGTTGACTCGTCATTGCGAGTAAAGCGAAGCAATCTTTCTTGCTAGATAGATTGCTTCGTCCTGAAAAAGGACTCGCAATGACGTATTTACTTTAAATTTTTCTACGTCTCATAAACTCAATACTCACTTTAATATCCGTTGATAAAATTCTATCAGCTTCATTAAAGGAAACAACTTTACGATAATCACTCACCAATTTTTCAATTTTAACTGATGATTTTTCTGGTAATCTTAATTCTAGTGCTTGGCTTGCTGTTAGGAGTTCTATAGCTAAAATTCTTTCTAAGTTATCGCAAACGCGCAGGCATTTTGTTGCTGCATTTGC
>SEDG01000338.1 GCA_004295885.1 Pedobacter sp.
CACAATATTTAAACACTGCAAAAAGAGCCTTCGCACATCTATTGGTTAATAATGTAAAGTATGCGGATGATGGCAAGGAAAACATTATAGATGATTACTGTGCGCTTTTGGCAGCCACAGAATTGTGGATGGCGACTGATGAAACCATTTATAGGGATGAGGCCAGAAAACGTGCAACTAACTTAGAGAAACGAATGACGATTAAAGGTTATTTTATCGCTGATGATAACAATAAGCCTTTTTATCACGCTGCAGACGCAGGTTTGCCTATCATCGCCTTAGCTCGTTATTTGCAGAAGGAAAAAGATTTAAACTTGAGAAACCACAGTTTGGTGGTGATTAAAAAGGCGTTAGATTATAATTTGGCCATAACCGCAACTACAGAAAATCCATTCGGCTATGCCCGACAAAGCTTTTTATTAAAAGGGGAATATAAAGAAGGCTTTTTCATTCCCCACGAAAATGAAAGTGGCTGGTGGTGGCAAGGTGAAAACGCCAGATTAGGTTCTTTGGCAACGGCAGCTATTGTCGGTGGGCGATTGGTTTATCCAGCTAATGGTGGACTGGGGATTAAACCAGAATTAGCAAAGTATGCTTCTCAACAACTTTCGTGGATTTTAGGAAGCAATCCTTATGAGATGTGTTTCATGTATCAATTTGGGAAGAATAATGTGCCTTATATGGCTTCGTTATTTGGTCACGGCTCAGAACGTGGTGGAATTTCTAATGGGATTACAGGGAAAGACGGCAATGCTGATGGAAGTGGAATTGATTTCAAAGCAAGCGCAAATGGGAACGAATGGCGCTGGACCGAACAATGGATACCTCACGCGGCTTATTTTTTACAAGCAATTAGTGCAATGGCAGAAAAAAAATAAAAATATTTTAAGGTCGACGTAATAAAACAAAAGATTCATCGTCTATATATACGAGAGCGTTAATTTAGATGACGGGGATAAGACTTAGGTTTTATCTCCGTCTCTTTTTTTAAGGGCTTTTGTTCTAATATTTTTCCCGCTGATTTAGCAGATTACGCAGATTTTAAATTGATTTTCTATTTTATGGCTATTTCATCTGCGAAATTCCCGTTATCTGCAGGAAATTTAAGCAATAACATTATAGCTAAAAAGAGTAAGAAAATGTAAATACAACACAACAATTTCCAATTTTGGTTGTTTATATATTCGAGAGCGTTAATTTAGATGACGGGGATGAGACTTAGGTTTTATCCCCGTTTCTTTTTTAGGGTGGTATTCTATTTGTCTTCCAGCTGATTTAGCAGATTACGCAGACTTTAAATTGTTTTTCTATTCATCTGCGAAGCTCCCGTATCTGCGGGAAAAATATTGAGATAACTTAAGGTTTTAGAGCTAAGAGGAGTAGGAAAATTTCTTAATCGAATATAATAATCTAAAATTTTGCTCGTCTATATATATGAGAGCGTTAATTTAGATAACGGGGATGGGTTCAGGGACTTGTCCCCGTTTCTTTTTTAAAGTAAAAATAACAAAGGGGAAATAGGCAGATTAAGCCGAGGATAAATCCGCCTACAGTATCACTAAACCAATGTGCGCCTAGATAAATTCTAGAAAAGGCAATTGTTAAAATCAAAAACCAAGAGAAAAAAGTAACCGCTGTACGTAAAGCTTTTGGAATATCTTTCAACTCTCTCATTAAAATAATCATAAAGCCGAAAAAAAGAAGATAGGAGAGTACATGCCCGCTGGGGAAACTATGGAACCTATTTATTTCTACCAAACGAACATAAAAGGCGGTTGGCCTTGGTCTATTGACCATATTTTTTACGCCCAGAATAATAACGCCAGAAAATAAAATCGAAGCTATGAAGTAGGATTCTCGTTTGTATTTATAAATATGAAATATGCAGGCAATAATAATAACCAGCAGAAGGGAATAAGGTAATTCGCCAAAAATGCTAATGCCTAACATGATTTTATCCAACGCATCTGAATGGTATTGCTGGACAAATAAAGATATTTTATGGTCGAATATTGGCACAGGGTGATGAGATACAAAGTTGCCCAATAAAACAAAACTGATAATTAACGCAATAAGGGAAAGGATTAGGAAAATAGGTTTAATGCGCATCAATAGTTTTATGAATTAAACCAAAGCTAATCAAAAAAAGTTTTAAGGAACACAGTTCCTTCCTCAAATGAGAAGATTCTAGTAAGAAAGTTTGACCTTCGATTTTGTAATAAAATTAAGACGAATGTAATTTTTGGTTGTTAAATTTAATTGATAATTTGAGCTTCGAAACAAAATGAAATAAATGCGAAATAACTTGTCAAAAAAGCTAGTCTCCTTATTTACTATCATTTTATTTTGCGCTTGTTCAGCTAAAATAAGTTCAACTTCAAACGCTCAAGCAAATTCGACTTTAGCCTTAAAAGTGATGACTTATAATATTCATCATTCAAATCCTCCTTCAAAAGCGGGATTAATCGACTTAGATGCCATAGCTGAAGTCATTAAAAAAGAAAATCCAGATTTGGTAGGTTTGCAAGAAGTAGACCGTTTTACCAAACGTTCAGGCAATGTTGACGAAGCCAAAGTATTGGCCGAAAAAACAGGAATGCATTTTCAATTTTTTAAAGCCATTGACCATGATGGTGGCGATTATGGAGTGGCAATTTTAAGTAAATTCCCTCTTACCAATGGCACAAAAGTAGATTTACCACAGCTGATAAAAGCAGAAGCGAGGGTGCTTTCTTATGCCACCATTACACTGCCAACTAAAACTCAATTGATTTTTGCCAACACCCATTTAGATGCAACTAGACCTGATAGCAATCGTGTGGTGCAAATGAAAAGTATATTATCAGCTTTAAGCTCAAAAAAGGAAGCTATTATTCTAGTCGGCGATTTGAATTGTGAAGCCAGAGCGGAACCAATCGTTTTATTAGACCAACAATATAAAAGAAGTTGCATCGCGAGTTGTGCACACACCATTCCTCAAGATTTCCCGAAAAAGACAATCGATTACATTGCGCTAAAAAATGCAAACTGGAATGTAAGCGGATATTATGTAATTCCAGAAACTTATGCGTCAGACCATAGGCCTGTGGTTTCAGTTTACCAAGTCAAATAAAACCAAATATAAAACCTTCAATAAATATTATGAATCGTAGAAGTTTAATTAAGAATTTAGGAGTAACGTTAGGAGCGGCCATTATAGCTCCAGATACCATTGCAAAAATTAGTGATGATACTTTTAGTTATGTCATTCCGGCTAACCCGAATCATAAACCCATACCAAAAGCGGTTACAGCCATAACTTTAGGCGCTGGTAATCGTGGTAATGTTTATGGAGGTTTTGCGGCGGCAAACCCAGACCATTTAGATATTATTGGAGTTGCGGAACCCGTTCCTTATAGAAATGATAAATATGCTAAGCTTCATCAAATAGC
>SEDG01000339.1 GCA_004295885.1 Pedobacter sp.
AAGGAAATCTGCTCCTATTTTCATAAAATACACACAAGAAGAAACGAGATACTCCTAGACTATCACCAAGTTGCTAATCGCTATTATTTTATTAATAAAGGTTGCATTCGCCTCTTCACCATTGCTAAAGATGGATCAGCGCATTCAAGATACTTTGCATTTGATGGAAATTTTGCTACCGCCTTACCCAGTTTTATAGACCAGCTCCCCGCTGAAGAATACCTGCAAACGATACAACAATCCGAATTACTTTATATCACAAGAGCAAATTTCTACCATTTAGTGAATACCATACCGCAATTTGCGAATATATATACCGAAATTTTAGAGCTAGGTTTTATCATGGCTCAAAAAAGAATTTATGGATTTCAAGGGTTTGATGCCTTGGAGAAGGTGAAATGGATCATTAAATATCAACCGCAATTGCTCCTTAGCGTATCTAACAAGATGGTTGCTTCCTATTTAGGAATCTCACCCTCCACTTTGAGTAGAATAAAATCAAAACTCTAAAACGTTGACATAGGACAACTATTTTGGCCATTATAGCCGCTAAGTTTGCAGAAATAAATTGATATGAAAAGTATATTTTTATTTCTTGCAATCATTCCAATCATCAGCTTTGCGCAAAACGAAACAAAAAGCCCAGCAGTTCTGCTTAACACAAACAAATATGTAAAGTCAACAGACAACTTTACCTTAGCAGGTGCCTTCGAGTTAACGAAAATTGCTTTTGAGTCGGCTGCTGCTTTAAACAAAGACATTTCGGTAGCCATTCTCGACGCTAATGGCATTACCATTTTATTGGTTAGGGGGAATAATGTTGGCCCCCACAATACAGAAGCTTCCAGAAGAAAGGCATATACAGCGCTTTCTACAAAAACACCAAGTTTTGAGCTAATGCAAAAAGCTGCTGCCGATGCCACTGTTAAAAACTTAAACACCCTGCCAGAGCTTCTTCTGCTGGGTGGCGGCGTACCTATTTGGCTAAAAGGAGAAGTGATTGGAAGTATTGGCATTTCTGGAGCTGGAGGCAGCCTCAACGACCATAACCTAGCTAAAAAGGTGTTGGAAAAATTAGGATTTCAGACAACAGAAGTAATTAATTAACAAAAAAATTATGAAAAGCACATTCTTATTATCAGTAGTATTACTACTCAGTACAACTTTTGCCTTTTGTCAAGAGACCAAATATCAATTATCAAGTCATATCTTGGACATTACAAAGGGTGAACCTGTTAGAAGCGTAAAAATCGGTCTCTTTAAGCAAGACCCTACTGGAAAATGGCTAGCTATAGAGGAGAAGGTAACGGATAAAAATGGAAGAATAAACGATTTTCTCAGGGTAGGAACAGGATTAAATCATCAAGGGATTTATAAACTCACTTATTATACTGCACCTTATTTTAAATCTGCGGGACAAGAAAGCTTTTATCCATTTATAGAAGTAGTTTTTGAATTAAAAGACAATAATCATTATCACGTGCCGATTACACTATCACCATTTGGCTACTCAACCTATCGAGGGAGCTAAATACAGTTGAAAACTGTAGCTACAACAGGAAAAGAACAAAAATTCATTAAACACCTCGGTCTAAAGATCTTGGATAGCAGCTCAAAAATCTCTCCTATCGTCGAGATGCATTGACGAGAGTGTTGTCGGACCAAAAACAGAGATGATTTATTTTAGCTAAACGTTATAGCGAACGGACTCGTACTGATCAGATAGCTATCGGATTTACATCGGAAGATCTTTCCAGCAAAGCTAACAGGAAGCAAACCAAATGTCTCCGTGATCAAATCAACAAAAAAGATGAATGCCAAAATCCTTAACTGGCATTAGTACGTTTATATACTAAAACCCTTTAAATAGAAACGTAAACATCCCATTTCAATGCTCACACAAGAAGTAACTGAAAAGACCAACCATCTCCATTTCAACTCTCCTATTCGCACAGATGCCTTCGACATGGACGAACAGACCAAAATTGAACTGATTACCTCCCACTTTGCCGCTATCATGGAGGTACTAGGTTTGGACCTAAGTGACGACAGCCTAAAGGATACGCCCAAAAGAGTGGCGAAGATGTACATTAAAGAAATTTTTAGTGGGCTGAATCCTGCCAACAAACCGAGCATCACACTTTTCGAAAACCATTACCAATATGAGGAGATGCTGATCGAGAAGAATATTGCAGTTTTTAGTAATTGCGAACACCATTTTGTACCCATTGTGGGGAAGGCGCACATCGCCTACATCAGCAACGGCAAAATTGTAGGTCTTTCAAAGCTCAACCGAATTGTGCAATATTATTCGCGAAGACCGCAGGTTCAAGAAAGGCTTACCGTTCAAATTGCCGAGGAACTGAAAGCTGCTTTAGGTACGCAGAGTGTTGCCGTGGTGATTGATGCGAACCACCATTGTGTTTCTTCAAGGGGAGTTCGCGATACGGGAAGTACCACCATCACCAGTTTTTTTGGTGGCCAATTTAAAGAGATCGATACCAAAAACCAGTTTCTTAAACAAATTGGATCATGAGTTTCAACAGTATCAATACATCTATAAATGTGTCTAGGACCCATCCGTTAGCTATGCCTAACCAGATGTTCTTAAACCAGTGTTTTCCATTGGACGTTGTAAGGACATCAGTTATAAAAAGTAATGGGCATACTGGGCTGCTCATTAAAATGGATAGCGGAATGAGCAAATTAAACAAGCTTTAGCCGATGGAAATTTCAGCTTTAAAATTAACCGAAATGGATGATCGTGTAAGGGCTACTTTCATCAATAGCCTTCCTGGATTTAAATGTTTACAACTGGTAGGAACCATTAGTGAACATGGACATAGCAATCTGGGCATCTTTAATTCTATTTTCCATCTTGGCGCCTCACCAGCACTATTGGGCATGGTTTTTAGGCCAGGCTCTCAAGATCATGATACATTAGCTAACATTAAAAGGACAGGAAATTACACCTTTAACAATGTACTCGAACCTTTTTATGTGCAGGCCCATCAAACCAGCGCCAGATATAAAAGCGAGCAGTCTGAATTTGTTGAATGTGGGCTAACAGAATTTTTTGAACCTGAGTTTGATGCGCCTTTTGTGGCCGAGTCGACCATTAAAATTGCGATGGAACTTAGGCAAATCATTCCAGTTGAACTTAACGCCACCACGATTGTGATTGGTGAAGTTAAACACGTTTTACTGAGCGAAAAGTTACTCGGGCAAGATGGTTACATAAGCCATGAAAAAGCAGGCACTTTAACCACTAGCGGTTTGGATAGTTATTTCGATGTGTTACCCATCGCCCGTTTAAGCTACGCCAAGCCAGACGGAGCGATAAAGGTATTATCAAACCCCTAATGAGCAGCCATGAAAGATCAACAGCTTGACGTGATCATTGTTGGAGCCGGAATTGCCGGCCAGGTAGGTGATCCATTTAGGGAGCCTCAAACCCTGTTTTCCACCCTGTTTTCTCCAGTTTCTACCTTTAAAGATAAGTTACTGCTGCTTAAATTGACACTGAAACTTCGTTTTTGTAGCGTAGAAGAACTGTTCCAGCGACCAGAAACCACCACGATGATTTACTTACAGCGTTATGGATTTACTGAAAAGTTTATTGCGCTTTTTTTCAGACCGTTTTTTACAGGTATTTTCCTCGAGAACGAGCTAAAAACATCAAGCAGGATGTTCGAATTTACCTTTAAGATGTTCGCTGAAGGCTGGTCATCAATGGTTTGGCAATAGAGCAACTCGAAAAAAGGGTTCGGTCGGAACTGCTTGTCCTATACCCCTCGTCTAATTATTGGGAGCTATTGGCCAGCTATGAAATTCCTTATGCATTACCTGAAGATCTTACGGTAAAAAATAGCTTATTGCCTGAACAGGTCCATCTTTCTGACAACTGTTACCTGTGCGGAGACCATTTATTAAACGGCTCCATTAATGCGGCAATGGTCAGTGCAAGAATTGCGGTTACCGCTATACTTGATTCGCCACCTTTTAACTTTCGAAAAAAATCTTACATCAAAAAAACATTAGCCGGCACAAGCCTGGCATCAGCTGAAGATTTTACCAGTTTGGCCATACTAATGACCCACAGCAGCCTTTCAAAAACTGAACTATTACAACTTAACTTATTAGAAAAAACCTCTGGCACAGAAGTGATTAATAGACTGCTAGCTAACGGATTGGCCATTCAGTGGGACGACCAATCAGATAGAAGAACCAAGAGGATTGCCATCACAGAAAAAGGCAGGCAACTTTTGTACCCGCTCTTCTCAGACATGGGAAACGTGGGGAACTTAATTACAGGAAAGCTTTCCTTGCCAGAAAAAATAACCTTGCAATACCTCTTGCAGCAACTGGAGAATTTTCATTACCTTTGTACTAAACTTTTGTGCGCCGCTTTTCGTTTGTCTTATAAATAACGGCTTTATGAAAATATCAAATTTTCTAATTCCTTTTTGTTTTTTGATCTCACTGCAAATTGCCTTTGCGCAAGACCAGTCGCCCTACACTTTCAAAAAGCCATCGGCTAATGGTACGGGCAAGGTTTATATGGGCAGGGAGATTGCGCATGTCATGAGTTTTGAAGGAGTTGAATGGCTAGAACGCAATAGCCGAACGCAAGAAGAGAACACCAACCTGGCCTTAGCTTCCCTACCCTTAAAAAGCAATAGTGTAGTAGCTGATGTGGGTGCGGGCTCTGGATTTTACACGTTCCGGGTAGCCAAGCAAATTCCAAAGGGCAAGGTATATGCCGTAGAGATTCAAGAAGACGCCATTGCCTACCTGAAAAAAAAGGCATTTGAAGATAGTTTGGCCAATGTGGAAGTGATTAAGGGTACAGCAAAAGAACCGAACTTACCAGCCAATTCTATCGATTTGGCATTTATGGTAGATGTGTATCATGAATTACAATATCCCCAAGCTTATTTGGCAGCCTTAAGCAAGGCACTTAAACCCAATGGCCAATTGCTGCTATTGGAGTACAAGGAGGAAGACCCCACGGTAGCCATTAAACCTGAACATAAAATGAGTGTACAGCAGGTTAAAAAAGAATTGGCAGCCAATGGCTTTAAGCTAGTTAGAAACGGTAAATTTTTACCGCTGCAACACTTTTTGCTGTTTGAAAAGACGAACAAGTAGTGTGTTGCGTATTTCATAGATTTCTTTAATTCAGCACTCGTAGTCATTTGATTGTATTCCAGCTGTTAGAGCTGTGCCAAAGCTCACCTTGCGATGCCTTGGGCACGTTGCTTTGAGAAAATGCATCTCTAGCTTACTAGCAAAGTAATTTGTAATCTCGTTAAGCACGACACAAATATTACTTTTATTGCGGTTTACTATGTTCCAGTATTAAATTGCGCAGCAAACTCAACAAAACGAGCCTTTTTTACCCAAAAGAATCGGAGCGTTAATGTCCCTGCCTATCGTTTCGCCCAATTTTAGGTTTTGGTATGGTATTTCTACATCATTAAAACAGTGCCGTCATTTTAAAAGCACCAAAGAAACAACCAAATATAATTTATGAAAAGACTTTACTGGGGTAAGTGCATCGGTTGCCAATGGGGAAATTACCTTAACGGGTAACATTAGACGCGATAAAGTACCAGCACTGCTGCAAGTAATAAGCGCTTTGCAAGCTAAAAAAATCAACAACAAATTAACAATAACCAACTAGTAAAATGGCATTACAAGAGAAATATAGCGAGCTAATTGCAGCAGCCAAAAATGGTGGAATTTTGGATTTACAAGTACGTGAACAAAACAATGTGCTTTATATTGACGGTAGTACTGCAAGTGGCGAACTTAAGGATGCGCTGTGGAACACCTATAACAAGATTGACCCAGACTATAGAACTGGAGATTTGATCCTAAACATTGATGCCTCAGCAGCGGCCGGTACTAAGGCAAAGGTAACTACCGAATCTTCAAACCTTAACATTAGAAAAGGACCTGGCACTGATCAAGAAATAGTTGGCAAAGCAGCACATGGAGAAATCATCAATGTGGTATCAAGGGCCAATGATCTTTGGAGCCTAGTGCGCACTGAAAATGGCCAAGAAGGTTACTGCTACAGTCAATACTTAACGCAGGTCTAAAAGACATTTATGCGGCTAGTGCGTAAAATTTAATAAGCAAGATTGGGCCCAAAAAGTTTGTGTTTTAAAGTTTGTAATTTACACGGGCCCAGTTTTTGCATTGCCTTAATGAATTTTCATTCATTTTTAAATCTCCTTTGCACTTTTATATATCTCATCTGTTACAGGATCATCCCAACTTACAATTCCTTTTTCGGTGTTGGGAACGATGTACAATTGTTGTAATCCTACATCAGCACTTGCACCGTGCCAATGGCGAACATTTGGCGGACATTTAACAATACTGCCTTTTTTAATAACCTCAATAGGTTTACCTTCGATTTGGTGATAGCCAATTCCGTCAGTTATGATTAAAATCTGACCTGCAGGATGACTGTGCCAATTGCTCCTTGCGCCGGGTTCGAAATATACGTTTCCAACCACGGTATTGTAAATACTATCTGAATCTACCAAGGCAGTTGGATAAGCATTGCCTGTGAATGTTTCGCTAGAACCCTTTTCTCCCTTCGGGAAAATTTCGGTTAATTCTTTTTTATCGATATTCATTTTTTCTTGATTTTGATTGCTGCAAGACACTATGGCTATCGTGGCAAACATGAATAGCACTA
>SEDG01000340.1 GCA_004295885.1 Pedobacter sp.
AGCTACTGGCTCCACTTCTGTTTGCGCAGGAACTAATTCTGGTTCTGTTACATTGAGTGGCCATACAGGCGATATCATTAGATGGGAAAGCTCTACCGATGGCGGCTTAACATATCCAAATGTCATCAACAACACAACTACCACACTTACGTACACTAATCTTGTAACAACAACTTATTTTAGGGCAATTGTACAAAGTGGAGCTTGCGCTTCAGCAATTTCCAGTCCTGCCATTATCACGGTAAACCAAGGTGCTGTAGGAGCTGTTGCAGGTCCAGATCAGGAGTTGTGTAATGTTACCTCTACTACTTTGGCGGGGAATGATCCTCTTACAAATACTGGCTCATGGGCATTACTTTCGGGACAAACGGGCGTAACCTTTGCCGATGCAACTCGGTTTAATACCGTAGTTAATGGCTTGGTTGCAGGTCAAACGTATATTTTCCGTTGGACTATTTCTGGTCTGGCTCCTTGTCCTCCAAGTAGTGATGATGTGGTTGTAACCATAAATCTGCCTTCTAGTGGAGGAACAACAGCGGGTAGTACTTCGGTGTGTGCAGGCAATAGCAATGGGCAGATTACATTAAGCGGCCAAACGGGAAGCGTTGTGAGATGGGAAAGTTCTACCGATAACTTTGCTACATCTACGATCATCAATACCACACAACCTTTTGTTAATTATACGAACCTAACATCAACCACTCAGTACAGAGCCGTAGTAAAAAATGGAAGTTGCGGAGAGGCGCTTTCCACAATAGCTACGGTAACGGTAAACCAAGGTGCTGTAGGAGCAACTGCGGGGCCAGATCAGGAATTATGTAATGTAACATCGACTGTCCTTGCTGGAAATGATCCTTTAACAAATACGGGCTTATGGATTTTAACTTCGGGCCAAACAGGCGTTACATTTGCCAATGCTAGTCAATTTAACACTGCAGTTAATGGATTAGTTGGCGGACAAACTTATACCTTCCGCTGGATAATTTCTGGTGTAGCGCCATGCCCAGCAAGCGGCGATGATGTTGTGGTTAACAATTTATCAGCACTGCAAAATAACACCATAAATACAGCAGCCACTATTACCTGTACGGGCCAGTCTATTACCTTAACAGGAAGTTTGCCAACTGGCGGAAGTGGAACCTACACTTATATCTGGCAGAGTAGCCCAACGGGTGCAGCACCTTGGACAACCATAGCTGGGCAAACAGCTCGTGATTTAAATGTTATTGTCTCTGCAAATTTATCGTACCAACGGATTGTAAGCAGCGGTGTGTGTTCAACAACTAGTAACATTATAACCATAATAGCCTTACCTCCTATTGCTAACAATGCGATTGCTGCTGACCAAACCATTTGTTTAACTACAACCCCAAGCACAATAACCGGATCACAGCCAACTGGCGGGGATGGAGCAAATTACGCTTATAGCTGGGAGCAAAGTACAGATAATGGCACTACATGGTCTGTTGTAACAGGTATCAACACTAGAAATTACAGCCCACCAGCTATTACTCAAACTACATTATACCGTAGGCTGGTTGCCAGTTCAGTTTGTTCTGGGTCTTCACAAAGCATAAGTAGCGTCGTTAAAATCACTGTTAATTTAAATGCCCGAGCAGAATTTACTTATACCAATGATTTAGGTTGTAATCCTTTTTTGATAGATAATAATAACATTAAGGCTATTCCTTATCCAGCACAAAACGCTACCTATACTTGGTATGCAAACGGTGTAATAATTGGCACAGGAATAACCTTCCCCGGCTATACGATTGCTACTGGCAATACAAGTGTTGTGATACGATTAGTGGTTACCAGTAGCCTTGGCTGTCTATCCAATGAAATGAGCCATACCTTTACCACTCGGTCAAACGTTACGGCATCTTACACGCAGTCTACTACTCAAGGTTGTGGGCCACTCGCCGTTACTTTTACAAATACTACGGCCTCATCAGCAGGATTTACATTCGAATGGAGAATAGATAACAACCTTGTTTCTACAACCGCGGATCCTGGTACACTAACATTTCAAGCAGACCCAGCGGGCGAAGACAAAATATATAACATCAGTTTAAAGGTTACAACCCCTTGTGGCTCTACCACCTCAACATCAACCGTAACTGTTAGACCAAAACCAGTTGCGGCATTTCTACCTTCTACAACAATTGGTTGCTCGCCTCTTCCCATCGTCTTCAAAAATACGGCCCCAGGCACTAACACCTTTTACAGTTATGATTTTGATGACGGCACCACATCTACTCCAACAACAAGTAAAGCAGATATAAGCCATACATTCATTACAGATGTAGTTAGAGATTTTACCGTAAAAATGACTGCAAAGAATGAATGCGGAACAGATGTGAGGAGCATCATCATTAGGGTTTCTCCAAATACAATTATACCAGCGCTAATTGTTAACGGAAATCAGCTAAGAGGCTGTGCTCCTTTTACGGTAGACTTCATCAATAACACCAAAGGCGCAAGTAGATTTACCTATACTTTTGAGCCTGGCGTTGTAGTTGTCGCCAACACCGTACAAACCGAGGTAAGGCCATACACCTTCACGAAGGCTGGAACTTATACCGTAAATATGGTAGCAGACAATGGTTGTTCAACTGCATCTTCTCAAGTTACCATTGTTGTAGATCCTCAGCCAACCATTTCATTTAAAGGAGATATAACATCAGGCTGTAAAGGATTAGCGGTTAAATTTACCAAAACCAGTACCGATGCTGTAAGTTATCTGTGGGACTTTGGAGATGGAACTACTTCCAATGCAGCAGACCCAACTCACACTTACACTGGCCCCGCGGGACAGTATAACGTTACTTTGACAGCCTTTAATAGCCTAGGCTGTCCGACTGTAATAAGGTTGCCAAGCTACATTACTATTGTAGATCCACCAAAGGCCGCATTTGCAATTTCTCCTGCAGCAGTAACCAGCATACCAAATTATACTTTCAAATTTACAGACGAAAGCACTAACGAGCCGCAGACTTATAAATGGAGCTTTGGCGATGGCGATATTTCCTCACAAAGAGATCCATCGCATACGTATCGCGATACGGGTACCTATTTGGTTACCATGAGAACTTTCAACGAATTCGGTTGTGTAGATAGTCTTCAGAAATATGTACAAATAGTAGGCATTCCAGGTTATGTGTATGTGCCAAATTCCTTCATCCCAGGAGGAACAAGCTCTGAATTGCAAACTTTTACGGCCCTTGGTTCTGGCATGAAGAGCTGGAAAATGCAGGTTTTCAATAAATGGGGGCAAGTACTTTGGGAAACCACTAAACTAAATGATGGCAAACCAGTTGAAGGTTGGGATGGGAACTATAAGGGCA
Organism: Pedobacter sp.; assembly: GCA_004295885.1. Classification (GTDB taxonomy): domain Bacteria; phylum Bacteroidota; class Bacteroidia; order Sphingobacteriales; family Sphingobacteriaceae; genus Pedobacter. The sequence continues at coordinate 3,348 of SEDG01000340.1, forward strand.
TTCCGCAGCCGCAAGGAATTTATTTCTGGAAAATTGACGTAGTTCTTGTTAATGGCACAGAGTGGAA
>SEDG01000341.1 GCA_004295885.1 Pedobacter sp.
TTATGATGTAGACAAAAGGAAAAGAATGGGGGCAAGATTAGGTGTCGATTACAACATAAACCCAAAAAACACCATCGGATTATTGTTAACTGGCAATTTTATTTTTGGTGGAGGAATAACAGATACAAAGACTGATATCAATATCCCATCAACCAATACACAACAAAATTTAAGGGCGATAAATGATTATTATCATCAAAATACTGAGCGCTACAATATCAATGTGAATTATAAGTTTGAGGATTCCTTAGGAAGGATTTTAAATATCGATGCAGATTATGGCTACTATGAAAAAAATGCTGGCAACTTACAATCTAATAGGTATACAGATAAACAGCAGCAATTAATAAACGAAAACCTATATAGAACCATAAATGGAGCAAATATTAATTTAAAAGCTACTAAGGTAGACTATACCACAAACCTTTGGAAGGGCAAATTAGAAACAGGCACTAAATATTCGGCTATTAACACAGGCAATGATTCAAAATTCTCTCAGGTGTTTGCCAGCAGCGAGGTTTTAGATGAGCGACGATCCAATCAGTTTTCATTTAAGGAAGCTATTGCAAGTGCTTATGTAAATTACAAAAAGAGTTTCGGAAAGTTAGTGTTGCAGGGTGGCCTGCGCATTGAAAATGCAAAATCTACAGGCGCTTTAACTTACAAAACAAATGGGGCAGTTAAACGAGAAATTATCGATAGAAATTACACCAATTTTTTTCCTTCTATAAGTTTATCAATTAAACCAGCCAACAATCACAATTTTTCTATAGGTTACTCCAGAAGGATAGATCGGCCAGCTTACCAAGATCTAAATCCCTTTGTTTACCTATTGGATGAATTATCTTTCTGGGCAGGTAATCCATTTTTGAAGCCGCAATTAAGTCACCGATTAAATTTGCAGTACGCCTTTAAAAGCGCCACCATTATCGGGTTAAACTATTCGTATACTAACGATTTTAAGGCGAACATTACTGATACCACCGACGTAGATAAAATAGTGATGATTCCAAGGAATGTGGGAACTCAACAAAACATCGCACTCAGTTTAACACAAATCAGTCAGGTTGACTTAGGCTTACAAAGAAATTTGTTTAACAACAAGGCGATTATTCGTTTGGTATGTACCGATATTTACAAAGGAAGCAAAGCGAGCTCATCATTAAATTTTGATGGCTTGCAATTGAGAAATTATAGTTATTACGAGACTAGGCAGCTTAAACTTAATTTTACCTATAAAATTACCAATAGCAAATTAGGCGCACCACGCACAAGAAACTCTGCGCTGGAGAGTGAAAATGGAAGGATAAAATAGTTTGAAGTATTTCAGTCGATTAACCGTTTTTCGTAGCAGTAAAATATTAAGCCAGGTCTAAAACTTAGATCAATTTCTCCGGCAAACTGGTAGCCTAATTTCGGGAACAATGCTTGTGTTGCCTTGTTCATGTTATTGGTATCTACGCGAAGTAAGGGGATATTTCTGTTGACAGCAATCCATTCTGCTTGTTTTAATAATGCCACTGCCACACCTCTACCTTGAAAGTTTGGATGCACGGCCAAGCGATGAACAACAATGGCGGTTTCATTAATATCCCACCCAACTTTTGCATATTCTGGTTCTTGATCAGTGGTAATGGCAGCGATGCCTGCTATGGCACCATCTATTTCTGCAAGCCATAATTGCTGTAATTGCACATCTGCCTCAAAAACAGCGGGGTTTGGGTATTGATCATCCCATTGAAAATTACCAGTTTCAATCATTAACGGAACAACTGCTTTAACCAATTGCATAATAGCTTCGATATCTAAAAGTTTGGCTTTTCTAATTAGCATATAGCTTTGTATATAGAATTATTAATCGCTTATTTTCTGTCTCAAACAAAGAAACAAATTTTCTTTTTAGGCTACAAAGGAACCTCTAATATGGTGGTTTACAAATGATAAAAGAGTTATTTGTATTTTTTTGATAAATAATTGGGCAAATTCATTTTAATCTCTATATTTGCACCTCCTTAAACAAAAGGAATGATTCCGTAGCTCAGCTGGTAGAGCATTACACTTTTAATGTAGTGGTCCTGGGTTCGATATCTTATAATCCCAGCGGGATCACAAAGCCTCATACTCGTGAGGCTTTTTTGTTTTCACGGCTTGTTCCAGATCTAGAGAACCTACGGATAAAATTATCCACTCGTAGGGTTTAATAACCGATTTATAATTTAGACTAGGTTTATAGGCTTAAGATTTGCTCAACTTACCTACCTCACTCCCATATTTTTGATCTCTTTTTTTGTCATTTCAAGTTGAACGATCTCTGGTTTCTTAGCAGACGTATAAAACTTGTTATTTTCTAGGATGAGATTACCGTTCTCTAAAGTATAAAAATGTGGGTTTACAAAACCATACAAACTTTTTGAATTCTGTAAATTTTGGTTTTTCGAGCTTTCCAAATCGTTCGATTTAAGGTAGGTTAGCAGCAGCGAAATATTATACATACCATTAGAGCCAGATTTTGTATTTAAACCCACCTTCGTGTAAGGAAAAACGGTCTGTCCGACTTTTACGGTGATACTTCCTTTTTTGAAGCCACGATAGGTAGCCAAAGTACCATCATTATGTTCTATAATTACCTCATTGGTTTTGCTGGTAAACGATGCGCCACTAGAAGCATCTGTATCATATAAATCCCTTACTCCAACTACCAGTGTTAATTCTAGGTCTTAACTTACCTCTGATGTATCGGTAACTATAAGAAAAACCAATATTTTGATCTTTGTTGCTGGGGGTAAGTGTTAAAAAACTGCCACCAAATCCTGTTATGGTAAATGACTGTTGCATCGCTCCTGCTGCATTGGATAGTTGCTTAAAATCAATAACTAAGGTATAGGTTCCTGGATCATCTTTTTCGTAGCTTAAAGTAACGCTTCGATTGTCATTATATTTACTAGAAACTTTTATTGCAGTTTCTTGCGCAAAAGCAATAGTCTGACATAATAAAAGAGTGACAAGGAGCCTTAATTGGTTCTTCATACGGAAAGCTGTCTTAGTTTTAGTTTAGCAAGATAGCAAAATGAAAAACATATTGTGAGTAAAAAATAAAGTTAAAAAGCTTAAACTAAGCTTAAAGATGAACCAACCAAGGAAATCATTTCTATTTTTGGCTCAACGGTTAAGCCACTTTCGTTTCTCTCTAATTGAAATTTTAAAAAAGATGGAATAGCTAATATAGTTTGCTGTACCTCTTCATTCTCATACATTGATAAGTGCAAAAAAGTTACACCATCATCTTGAGCATAAACGTTGTAAAGGAACTTCAAATGTTTTAATTGCTTAAAATCATTTAAAAAGGAGTTGATGTTCTGCTTGTTTTGTGCAGCAAATTCTGGGTTTACGGTGTAGCTAACTTTAACTGATATCATCTTAAGAAATAAATTTAGCACTATTTTTATTGCTAATATACTGATCTTTAGTGTATTTAAAATACAAATCTGGAATTTGTTGCATAAAAAAAAGACTTTACCAAGGCAAAGTCTTTTTCAGTAATATTTGCTCAAAAGCTTATTTACCTGAGTTTTTTTTCTCAGTTACTTCAGTACGAATTTCTTGAGCTAAACCTTTAAGATCTTGCATAGCTTTACGTACTCTTGTACCTGCTGCAGCGTTACCACCGTTATAAAATTTTTCTGCATCTGCTTCAATTGCAGCGATTACTTCCTTAACTTTTGAAAATTTTTCCATGTTTTTATATTTGTTTTTTTAAAGGTTTGGAAGCTGTCTTTTGACGGTTTCCATTTTTTTAGTTTTAATTGGTTTCAAATATATCATTTAAACCTAATAAACAAGTATCTGATGAATAATTTATCTTGCTTTATGATATTGCTAAGCCACTTTTTGATTAAAAACTGCTGAAATGCAATTTGTTAGGTCCGTATTCTTTTTTAAAATTTTTTCGTAGATAGTGCCTTTAAATGCTACTTAACCATTGTTAATAAGCAAATAGCATCAGAAATTGCTGTTGTTTTAAATGATAATTGCTGATGCAAAGTAACCAACTCGCCATCTTTTAGCTCCACCTTATTTCCAAAACTTTCAAACAAAACCTCTCCTTTTATCACTTGTAAACTCATTGTTGCCTCATTTTCTTCGCTGCCAGGATGAAATTCTTCATTCATTTGCATGGCTATTAAGGTAATGGTTACTGCATCAGATTTAAAAACAGTAATCGCATTTTTGCCATTTTTCTCGTAAGCTTCTTCGGCTTTTAGTTGTCCAATATATTTAGGGATGTTTATCGGAATTATCCCAGCGTCTAACGGCCTCGCTCCTTCCGGACGCTGCTTTGTCGCATTATTGTGTTTCTCTTCCATGACTATTCGTTTATGTTGTAAAAACAGCAATTTGCCAAAGTTGTTTCAATCAACATAATGTTTATAAGTATGCTTCACTCGGATTGATAAATTCATTTCCTTTGTACTCTCCTATGGCATTATTCATCAGCTCCTTAAACACCGGTAGTAACGGCAACTGTTTCTACATTGGCAATGCCGATGAAGCGATATTGGTTGATGCAGGTTTGAGCTGTAAGGAGACAGAACTAAGGATGCAAAGGTTATCGCTCTGTATGAGCAAAGTTAAGGCTATATTTATCTCTCATGAACACAGTGACCATATCCGTGGTTTACCGGTGCTAGCCAAAAAATATCAAATACCGGTTTACATTACTCAAAGCACATTAATTAGCGGAAGGCAGCAAATACAGTCTCACCTAATCCAATCGTTTTTGGCGTATGTACCTGTAACATTTGGAAACTTAAGCATAACTGCATTTCCTAAAAAACACGATGCTGCAGAACCACATAGTTTTACGATTTGCTGTAACGGCGTTACGGTAGGTGTATTTACAGATATTGGCGGCCATTGTGATCACGTTATTAATAATTTTAAAAACTGTCACGCTGCATTTTTAGAAGCAAATTATGATGACGAGATGTTAGAAAAAGGTCGTTATCCATACTTTTTAAAAAACCGCATTCGTGGTGGCAATGGTCACCTTTCCAATAAACAGGCATTAGAACTTTTCTTAGCACATAAGCCGGCTTATATGAGCCATCTATTTCTTTCTCATTTGAGTAAGGATAATAACTGCCCAAATTTGGTGCACAACTTATTCCAATCGCATGCCAATGGCACAGAGATTATTGTAGCTTCAAGGTTGCAGGAAACAGCGGTTTACCATATTAGCGCATAATCATAGTTTGTCATTCATAGCGGCAAAGAATCTAATAAAACGAAGTTCTCCGAGTATTTACTTGATGATTTATTAAACAGAGTTGAAAAGGTAAATTTGTACTACTATTAAAGTCAGTCCTTCTTTCCGCTTTATCTTTTTGCTTTGAAGAAAAGCCAAAAGTATATCGCTGCAATAAGGTTTAGAAAAGGAGGTATCTGCTACGAGGTTGGGTTGCAAAAGCACAAGCTCGTGTTAAATAAAAAGGGTACCGATAGCTATCGGTAGAACTGAAAAGCCCACAGGCGAGGTACGAGCCGAGGACTTGCAATGAAAAGCCCGACTAACTTTAAAGACCACTCGTGTTTTTGCTTTTCAAATAATTTTTAAAAGCATTTCTAAGCAATGTGCCTATTATTTAATATGTTTGGGTAAATTGAACTCCAATGAATTTAAGCATAAATACCCCTGCATTATTATTCCCAGCAATAAGTTTAATTATGTTAGCCTATACCAATAGATTTTTGGCTTTGGCCACCTTGGTAAGGAGCTTGCATGCCAAATATGCAGCAAATGGTAAAGACGGAATTATTCATAGTCAGATATTGAAATTCGGTTAAGTACGAAAGCTTTAGAATTCGAATTAAGCGATATGGAAGATTTACAAGACCCTTCTCTAGTTCAGTATATTAAAAATAAGTTTGATAAATAAGCTTGAATTGGGAGTCGAGAGTTGGGAGTTGGGAGTCGATTTACAGACTCATGACACCATAGTCAGGACTAGGAAAGGTTTCTATCTCTAAACCATACTTCATCTGGGGCTGCCTTAAAGTTTTGCATTTTTGAAACCAATACCGCTGCATCTGTTTCATTAAACACTAAATCTCTGTTGGTTTGCTTTAAAAAACGATGTTCTACCATTACATCCATTTGCTTAAAGAGGTGATCGTAGAAACCATTTACGTTTAATACACCAATTGGTTTACCGTGTAAACCTAATTGCAGCCAAGTTAAAACCTCGAATAGTTCTTCAAGGGTACCGAAACCACCTGGTAAAATCACAAAACCATCAGCCAAATCGGCCATTTTTTGCTTACGCTGATGCATATTTTCGGTAATAATCATCTCTGTTAAACCTTTATGACCAACTTCTTTGTCCATTAAAAACTGAGGAATAACACCTGTTGCTTTACCATTGTGTTTTAAGATTTCATCGGCCATTACCCCCATTACGCCAACGCTCCCGCCACCAAATACCAAGGTAATATCTTGTGAGGCCATTGTTTCGGCTAAATCTTCAATTGCTTTTCTTAAAACTGGGTCGCCATTAAAATTGGAACCGCAATACACGCAGAGTGATTTCATTGTAGAGTTTGTTTAGAACTCAAAAGTATACTTTTTTAGGGAATAGAAAATAGGAAATGGGAAATAGATTTATTGCCGATTCTCTATTCCCTATTCTATTTCCTAGTTAGAAACTATACCTCAACGTAGTACCGTAAGTTCTTGGATCGCCGAGTACACCAGCGTATAAACCAGAGTTACCCGCAGCAGCTTGTAATTGCTCGTAGTAATTTTTGTTGGCAATATTTCTACTCCAAACGAATATGGAGATCTTTTCAGATTTAAATCCTAACCTCGCATTCAGCAAAGCATAACCATCAACATTTAACACCTTTGACGGCGTTGGATTTGACGAATAACCTGAGCGGTAACTGGCATCTGCAGCGATAAAAAACCTGCCAATTTTAGTTGCCAAATTACCAGGCGTGCTAAATTCTGCACCGCCAGAAACATTCCATTTGGAGATACCTGGCAATCTACCACCAGAAGCGTC
>SEDG01000342.1 GCA_004295885.1 Pedobacter sp.
GTTCATAGCTATAATCTATTATTGTTAGGAAACTTTTTTTGTATCTTTGTGTATTAATAAGAACAAAAATATATAATGGAACTTCCGATTTACTTAGATAACAATGCTACCACACCTCTAGATCCTAGAGTATTAGAGGCAATGTTGCCATATTTTACCACCAAATTTGGTAATGCAGCAAGCCGTAACCACCCTTTCGGTTGGGTAGCCGAAGAAGGTGTTGATTATGCTCGTGAGCAGGTGGCAAAATTAATTGGTTGTACAGAAAAAGAAATCATATTTACCTCTGGCGCTACAGAAGCTGATAATTTAGGTATTAAAGGCGTTTTTGAAATGTACTCAGAAAAAGGTAATCACATTATAACTGCAACAACAGAACATAAAGCAGTTTTAGATACTTGTAAACACTTAGAGAAACAAGGCGCTAGAGTTACTTACTTAAAGGTTAAAGAAGACGGTTTAATTGACTTAGCTGAATTAGAAGCTGCAATGACACCGGAAACTATTTTAGTAACCATCATGTATGGTAACAACGAAATTGGTGTAATTCAACCTATAAAAGAAATCGCAGCAATTGCACACAAACACGGCGCTTTATTTTTTACTGATGCTACACAGGCGGTTGGTAAAATTCCTGTTGATGTAAATGCAGATGGAATTGACTTAATGGCTTTCAGCGCACACAAAATGTACGGACCAAAAGGTGTTGGTGCTTTATATGTTCGTAGAAAAAACCCAAGAGTTAAAGTTACTTCCCAAATGGATGGCGGTGGCCATGAGCGTGGTATGCGTTCTGGAACATTAAACGTACCAGGTATTGTAGGTTTAGGTAAAGCTTGTGAGCTTTGCAGACTAGAAATGGACGAAGAAGCTAAACGTTTATCCGCTTTGCGTGACAAATTAGAGGCCTCTTTAACAACAATGGAAGAAAGTTATGTAAATGGTAATGTGGAACATCGTTTACCACACGTAGCTAATATATCTTTCAAATATGTAGAGGGAGAAGGATTAATGATGGCGATGAAAGATTTAGCGGTGTCTTCTGGATCGGCTTGTACTTCGGCTTCATTAGAACCATCTTACGTATTAAAGAGCTTAGGTTTATCAGATGATTTGGCACACTCTTCTATCCGTTTTGGATTAGGTCGTTTTACCACTGAAGAAGAAGTTGATTACGCAATAGAAAACACTAAAAAAGCAGTTAACCACTTAAGAGACCTTTCTCCACTTTGGGAAATGTTTAAAGAAGGAATCGATTTGAGTAAAATCGAATGGGCGGAACACTAAAAGGGTTTGAAGATTGGAGTTAAGAGTTTGGAGCTAAGTCCACTCACAACTCACAACTTATAACTCACAACTAATTTACATATTCATCTCCGCAAGGAGATTTAAAGAAAATAAAGACATGGCATATTCAGAAAAAGTAATGGAACACTATACCAACCCACGTAACGTTGGTACATTAAATAAAGACAGCAAATCTGTTGGTACAGGTTTAGTTGGCGCTCCTGAGTGTGGAGACGTAATGCGTTTACAGATTGAAGTAGACGCGAACAATGTAATTACTGATGCTAAATTCAAAACGTTTGGTTGCGGTTCAGCAATTGCCTCTTCTTCTTTAGCTACTGAGTGGTTAAAAGGAAAAACAATTGATGAGGCTTTAACTATCGACAACATGGATATTGTTGAAGAGCTTGCTTTACCACCAGTAAAAATTCACTGTTCTGTTTTAGCAGAAGATGCAATTAAATCTGCAATTAACGATTACCGCGTTAAGAATGGTTTAGAAGCATTTGAATTGGCTAAATCACACCACTAAATAAGTATTTAGTAGTTAGTACTTAGTAGTTAGATATGTTCAACGATCTAATTTTTATTAAGTAAAACTACTAAAAGAATAAAAAGTACAACGCACTGGTTTGTAACTATGTCTAAATACTTTATACTAAATACTAAGTACTAAAAATATGATAACGATAACCGATAAAGCAAAAAGCAAAATAGACCACCTGATGCAGGATTCTGAAATGGGTTCTGATTACTTTTTACGCGTTTCTGTAAAGGGAGGTGGTTGCTCTGGTTTGTCTTATAACTTAGACTTTGATAATGAAGAGCAAAAAGGCGATCAATTTTTTGAAGATCGTGGCATCAGAATAGCATTAGACATGAAGTCATTTTTATACCTAGCAGGTACTGAACTTGATTTTACTGATGGCTTGAATGGTAAAGGATTTGCCTTTAATAACCCTAACGCTAGCAGATCATGCGGCTGTGGCGAAAGTTTTTCTGTTTAATAACAATTATTAAATTTCCTAGAGGGTCTCGAATTTCGGGACCTTTTTTGTTTTAACTCTTTTTTACCAGCTAAGACATCTTAGAAAACCTAAAGTTATCTTTTAAGTTCTTTACCACCTAAGACACCAAAATCCAAGTGTAGTTGGCTTCCCACCATGTAATAAATCTTAGAAAATCTAAGAATATTTGTGAATGAGCTTAGCTGCTCTTAGTTTGTTAGATGGTAAATATACAGTTGGGTTTTGGCTTGCTCCTTCATCTTTCTGACTTTCTGACTTTCGGACTCCTTCCATCTTACATTTCCATCTTTTTACGTATTTTTGTAATCCGCTTTACTTTAATCTTGTAGGTTTAGCGCAAAACCATTATCATTGTTTAAGCACAACCCAAATATTTAATACATGGTATCCTTTAACGAATTCTCTACGGTTCCTAGTTTATTACGCAACGTAGTAGAAAACATCCATAAACCAGAAGAGACATTCTTAATTCATAAAAAAAGTACAACTTGGGAAGAAATTTCTTTCAAAGACACTTTACTAAGAGCTGATGCCATTTCTGCTTTCTTTTTAGAAAAAGGAATTGCCAAGGGTGATAGACTTGGATTGATGATAGAAAATTCACCAGAATATGTTTATTTCGACCAAGGTATTCAGCAAATTGGTGCTATCAATACATCAATTTACCCAACTTTATCAGAGCACGAAGTAGAATATATCATTAATGATTCTGGCATTAAGGCTATCCTAATTGGTAATCCGTTTTTGTTTAAGAAGATCTTAAAGATATCCGCCAATTGCCAAGAACTGAAATATATTATTCCAGCATTTGCTGGATATGAAAAAGTAGCTATCCCAGAAGCTAACAAAGCTGAAATTGTCCCTTTTACTAAATTACTAGAAAAAACGGTTAGCGCAGAAGAGCAGAAATTAATTAACCTTAGAAGAAGAGAAGTTCTACCTGCTGATGTATCGTCCTTAATTTACACCTCAGGAACTACAGGAACGCCAAAAGGTGTAATGTTAACGCATAATAACTTTGTAGAAAATGTAAATGTTTGCTTGCAACAGATTCCTGTGATTGATGAAACTGAAACGTTTCTTTCATTTTTGCC
>SEDG01000343.1 GCA_004295885.1 Pedobacter sp.
TTGAAATTTAACGAAGATGACAGAGCTAGTTGGTTTTCACACAAAGCTGAAATCGCCAAACCTTATTATTATAGCGTTTATCTAGCAGATGCTAACGTAACTACTGAAATTACTCCAACAGAACGAGCGGCACAATTCCGTTTTACTTACCCTAAAAGTGATAGTTCTTTTGTAGTGGTTGATGCGTTAAACAAAGGCTCATACATTAAAATCATTCCAGAAGAGCGTAAAATAATCGGTTATACCGCTAAATATGCTCGTGGTCCATTGCCTGCTAATTTCAAAAACTACTTTGTAATTTATTTTGATAAAGCCTTTACCATTGCAAAAACTTGGTCGGGCAGCAAATTAAATAATTCAGACTTAGAATTAACCAGCGACCATACCGGTGCTATTATTGGCTTTAAAACTGCCAATGGCGAAAAGGTTAACGTAAAAGTTGCTTCTTCATTTATCAGTTTTGAGCAAGCGGAAATTAGCTTGAAAAGAGAATTGGCAAATGATAGTTTTGATGTAACTAAAGCGAAAGCAAAGGCGATTTGGAACAAAACTTTAAGCAGAATTGCGGTTGAAGGTGGTACGGTTGACCAAACTCGTACTTTTTATTCATCATTTTATAGAACCCTTTTCTTCCCTAACAAACTGTATGAAATTGATGCAAACAATAAAATTGTTCACTGGAGCCCGTATAACGGAAAAGTTTTACCAGGTTACATGTTTGCAGGTACAGGCTTCTGGGATACATTCAGAGCACTTTATCCTTTCTTGAATTTGGTTTATCCTTCTATAAACAAAGAAATGCAAGAAGGCTTAATTAACGATTATAAAGAAGGTGGATGGCTGCCAGAATGGAGCAGCCCTGGTTACGCCAATATCATGATTGGAAATAACTCGGCCTCTGTAGTGGCAGATGCTTATATAAAAGGTTTGCGAGGTTATGATACTGAAACTTTGTGGGAAGCTTTAAAACACGGTGCAAATAATGAAGGGCCAATGACAGCTGTTGGACGTGCAGGTGTTAAACATTACAATGAATTGGGTTATGTGCCTAATGACACCAGATTAAATGAAAGCGCTGCTAGAACATTAGAATATGCCTACGATGATTTTGCTATTTATCAGTTTGGTAAAGCATTGGGTAAACCTGCAAGTGAGATAGATATTTACGCAAAACGAAGCATGAACTATAAAAACTTGTTCGATCCATCTTACGGTTTAATGAGAGGTAAAAAAACAGACGGTACATTTTCTGTTCCTTTTAGCCCGTTTAAATGGGGAGGTGATTTTACTGAAGGAAATAGCTGGCACTACACTTGGTCGGTGTTTCAAGATGTGGCCGGTTTAGCAAAGCTGATGGGTGGAAATGAGAAATTTGTTACTAAGCTAGACTCTGTTTTCTCAATGCCTCCAATTTTCGACGAGAGCGCTTATGGAGGTGTTATCCACGAGATACGTGAAATGCAAATTGCAAATATGGGTCAATATGCCCACGGTAACCAGCCTATACAACATATGATTTATTTGTATAATTATGGCGGTGCTCCTTGGAAAACTCAGTATTGGGTAAGAGAAACGATGAATAGAATGTATGCAGCGACACCAGATGGTTATTGCGGAGATGAAGACAACGGTCAGACTTCTGCTTGGTATGTATTCTCTGCGATGGGATTTTATCCAGTTACGCCAGCAACAGATCAGTATGTGATTGGTGCGCCCTTGTTTAAAAAGGTGACATTAACGCTTGAAAACGGAAAAACCGTGGTGATTAATGCGCCCGCAAACAGCGAAAGCAACAGATACGTACAAACTTTAAAGGTAAACGGAGCTAGTTACGATAAAAACTGGCTAAGCCATTCGGCGCTGCAAAAAGGAGGTGTTTTAGATTTTGGTATGTCGGCAACGCCAAACAAAACTAGAGGGATAAGGGAAAGTTCTTTTCCTTACTCATTCTCTACGGAAAAGAAATAAGAAATGAAATAAAAAAGGTCCTGATTTTTATCAGGACCTTTTTTATAATCTAACTATGTTGCTCCATCTTTATAAGTTGTAATTGCATTGGAGAGAGAACATTAGCGTATAGGTAGGCCGCCTTTAAATCGCATTACTATACCCAATCAAGTTGGGTATGACGGATGATTTTTTTTATTTTCTGCCAGCAATGTCTTCTAGTTTTCCTCGAAGTTCTTCTGGGTTAAATGGCTTGGAAACGAAATCATTAATTCCTGCCTCGGCAATCTTATTTTGAACGTCTAACGCAACTGAAGCTGTTAACGCGATAATTGGCACTTTAGATCTTTCTATATCAGCATCGCCTCTAATAATAGCGGTGGCCTCATAACCATCCATTAAAGGCATGTGAATATCCATTAGAATAAGGTCGTATTTTTTAGCTTTGAATTCCATTTCCCACTTCACTTTTGGTGGCGATTTTGCTTTGATGTAACTCCAACAAGTTTTTCACAATGGCAAGGCCTAACCCTGTACCACCATATTTACGAGTTGTATTAGTAGAGGCTTGGGAAAAGGATTCGAAAATTAATTCTTGCTTATCTTGGGGGATGCCAATACCAGTATCACTGATACAAAAGTACAGTTTTATTTTATCTTCTTCTCTTTCTTTAGACGAAACACTTATGGAAACGTTACCAACTGAAGTAAATTTTAAAGCATTGTCTATCAGGTTAACAAGTATTTGAGTTAGTCTCGTTGGGTCACCAATAACAGCGATATCATCTAGTTTTTCGTCGATTTTTAGCGTAAAAAGCAGGTCTTTTTCATTTGCCTTAAGCTTAAATCCTGCATAAATATTTTTAACTAATTGGTAAATTAAAAATGGTGTTTTTTCCATGATTATTTTTCCTGATTCGATCTTATTGATATCTAAAACATCATTAATTAGTGATAATAAGTTATTAGCGGAGAATTTCAACATGCCAAGGTTTTCCATTTGGTCTTCTCTCGGATTGTCTAGCAATAAAACATCAGTCATACCGATAACGCCATTAAGTGGAGTTCGAAGTTCATGAGAAATTGTAGATAAAAAATATGATTTTGCTTTTGTAGATTGTTCTGCGATGATGATGGCTTCGGTTAATTTTTCATTGAGTGACTTTTCTTCTGCTTGTTTTTCATTTAATCTTTTAATAGTGAGGTTAAAGGCACTAAAGAAGTGATATTGAACGTACATGATCAGCAGAAAATTGAAAGAGAAGACTGTTATGAAACCAAAGCTGTTTGCATCGGCCGAGCTCACTGTTGTCATCGCATTTCTGCCAAAAATGGCAAAGTAAAAAAGCATAAATAGTAGGCTGATGAGCGAATAGAAAATCCCCCATTTGGTACCTAATAGATAGTATCCTATTATAATCAATAACAGCATCCACTGTAGTGATATTATCTTAACACCTTGAACGTGTATCACCATATTTGACCATATTAATAAGGCCAAAATTAAGCAAGCAGTATGAGCCACCAGTTTCCATTTGCTGGTGTTTAATAACACCCAAAGCAAACCTATTTGAACAATAGCAATTAGGATTGATCTACTAAAAAGTATAGTTCGTGATAAACTATTATAAAATGTAGGTAGTGTTATTAAAATAACTGCCAAGCTAATTAACAGGGTATTTACTAAGAACTGTGCCCTTACTTTGTTAAGCGGGTCGATATCATACTCGAAAATAGAATCTAGCTTTTTATTGATGAATGTTAACATTATTATTGGGGAGAATAATAGGTAAGAAGAGTGATTTTTTAAGTTAGTAGAGTGCTAACTTATCAGGTTTGCTTTTATGGCAAATTCATATAGGGCAACAGTAGAGTCTGATAACTCTAGTTTACGCATGATGTTTTTTCGATGGGTATGGACTGTAAATTCAGATAAATACAACCGCTCGGCGATGTCTTTAGTTCTTAGATTTTGGCAAACCAATCTTATAATTTCGACTTCTCTTTTGGTCAGTCTGTATTTTTTTAGAAAATCATCAAAATATGAAAAACTAAGATCTTGCATTTCTTTTTCGTCGAAATTTGGGAAAACTTCTTTACCAGCCATCACATTTACAATGGTGCCGGCTAAGTTATGTAACTCATCAGACTTTACAACGTAGGCACTAGCACCCCTTAGTTTACAATCTTTAACCAGTTCAAAAGAATGATAATTGGTTAGCACAATAATCTTGGCTTTTACTCCTTTTTCCTTAAGTGCGGCTATTGCTTTTAAACCATCAAGGCCAGGCATATTCAAGTCTAGTAAAATAACGTCGGCTTTATTTAAAACCAATGAATTTAGTAATTCCAAGCCATTATTAACCATCGCAATCACTTTAAAGCGCTCGTCTTGATTAAAATGAGCGCTTATGCCCTTTAACACAACAGGATGGTCGTCGGCTAATATTAACTGTATCATCATGCGTCCGTTGGTTTTGGTATCGGTAATTCTATTAGTGCAAAGGTTCCTTCATTTGGCTTTCCGTTAATTTCCAATTTTCCGGATAGATAATCAACATTAGTTTTTAAAAGTTTCATTCCTGCTCCATCTTGATCAAGGTTTTGTTGTTCAAAGCCTTTTCCATTGTCTTCAATATAAATGGTTATGGCATTCTCCAGTTCTATTATTTGTACAAATAAATGTGTTGCCTCAGCATGTTTAATTGCGTTATGTAATACTTCCTGAATAATTCTGTAAGTACTTAGTATGAAATTTTGCGGCCAACTTTTGGTTTGTTCCAGACCTTCAATTAAATACTCTACATTTAAGCTGTTTGCTGCCTTTATAGATTTGAGCAAGTCTAATATAGCAGTTTTAAATCCATATTTTTCTAGCGCAATCGGCATTAAATTATGACTTATGTTTCTTACGGTCTTACTAATGTCATTCATTAAATTTTTCGTTCGGCAATTCTTCTCTTTTCTTGTTCTTGTGCCTCCGTTAAGGTGTTCATGATGTCTAGCCTATGTTGCTTTTTCAAATCATTTAGCTTTGCATTATAAATAATCAATGCTCGTTCTTTTTTCTGATGGATAAAATAAGCAATGCCAGCAAACATTAAAACGCCAATAATAGAACCTATAATGGTTATCCAATTTTTTTGTTTTTGTTGTTTCAGTTCTAAAGTTTGAAGTTGCTGCTGCTTTTTTGCCAATTGTAGCTCTTGTTGTTTTTCTTTTACGCCGTATTTTGTTCCTAGTTCATCGGTAATTTTAGATAAACGCATCTGATATAAGGTGTCTCTTAAATGCATTTCTTGCTCCAAGTTTTTTATCAAAGTGTCTTGCCCAATGGGCTTGTATTGACTAAAATTTTTAATGGCGTTGGCATATAATAATTTTAAGGCAGGGCGTAAGTTGTATTTTTTTAATAAGCTTTCTGCGTTTTTGAAATAGTATGAGGCGGAGTCCATTTTGCCTTCTCTAGCGTAAACATTTGCAATTCCAGTTAAAATTTCGAGATCTAGCGCAGGTGCGAGCTGCTCGCCCATTGTTAATTTGAAAGCTTTGAGGTAATTGTTTTTAGCCAGTTTAAAATTTTCTTTTGAATCGAAGTACCTACTTTCTGCGAGAAAGTATTGTTTTTTGGAATATAAGTTGTTTTGGTCCATTCCATATTTTTTGTGCTCATTGTAGTATGACTCAAAATTGCTATAGTTCTTTAGTAGGAAGGAAAGTAAAATCATTCTATTGCTATTGTTACCCTTTTGGCGAACAGTGGCGTTAGCTAAATTGAAAGCTTTTTCTGCGTAGGTGAAGGCATTTTTGTAATCTCCTGCTTTCTCGTAATTCATAGAAAGTATTTCTAAGAATGTCGCCGTCTTATCGTTAAGCGTATTTTCTAATTCTGGAATTAGATCCTTCAATATCGCAAAGGCTTCGTCTTCTTTTTGGAGATTTAATAGCGTATTTGCATAGGCAAAACGGGTATCTTTTAATAAAGCTGGATTGTTACTTTCCTTAGCTAGTTTGATCGCTAATTCATAATTAGATTTTACCTTTTCGTAGTTGCTAGCTCTTAGCTCCAGATTTGTTCTATTTCTTAAGTTTATTACTCGTTGAAAGATGAGTTGCGGTTTATCTTTTGTTAATAGTTCTATTTTATCGAAGTAAAGAGACGCTTTCTCGGTATTTCCAGTCCTGTTATAGATTCTTGCTAAATCGCCATATATGCTGGCTGCTTGAGCTTCGTTTAGTCTAGGTAAATAAGTTTCGGCCTGTTTAATGTAAGCTATCGCGGCATCTTGATTACCCAGGCCCAGTTCTATACTTGCCTTTGTTGAGATGATGCCCGCAATGAGGTCGTCTTTTTTTAGCTCCTCGGCGGTTTGCAAAGCTTCGTCTAATAATCGCTTAATCTCGTCATTATAAACAATCCTAGGGTTACGTGCATAGCGGATCAATTGCATAATTTTATCAGCCGATGCAGGCATTTGTTTAATTTCTGAGATGTCTTTTGGCGCCGGCGCTGGGCCGATAGTTTGCGCATTAGTAAAAATATTGCACAAAAAAAGCAGTATTACGAAAGCCAAGCTTATAATATGGGATGATTTTGAGCGCATAAGGAACCTCTAAAATAGTAATTATTAGTTATTTGCAATAGTCTATTAATTAACTAGTTAAAAATCAACGCGATTATTCTAAAAAACGCCATCAAATTATTAGCTATAAAAATTTGTCAAAGTTCAACTTTTAATTACTTTTGTTGCCCAACCGGGGGATTAGCTCTCCCGATAGTTATCGGGATGAATAGAGCGCTTTCGCTTGAAAGGTATGATTGGTTGGAAAGCAACGGTAAAATAAAAATAAGGGGGATTAGCTCATTTGGCTAGAGCGCTTCGCTGGCAGTGAAGAGGTGATCGGTTCGAATCCGATATTCTCCACCATTGAGATTAAATTTATGCCTTTAGTTTAACGCTAGGGGCATTTTTATTTCATTTATATTTGGGTGGTGTAATTTGAAGTTTAGTTGCTTTGAAACCAGCTTACTTATATTTAGAAGTCTGATTGATTTTAAAGCTTCTCTTCAACAATTTTATTATAGCTTTTATTCAAATATTCTCTCCTCAGAATTTTAACAGCCCTGTACCTGTTATTAAATCAAATTGCTTATCAAGCTATACAATGTCTTTTAGTATAAGTTAGCGTAAGCACAACTAACCAGTCACATTTTGGGTCAGTTATTGAGGTAGAAATCATTCTTTTTACGGTATTCACCAGGTGTGAGGTTAACTATTTTTTTAAATAGTTTAGAGAAATGAGGCAAACTGGAAAAACCAGTGTCCAATGCAATTTCCAGGAAACTTTTATCAGTAGTTGCAATAAGGTACTGGGCCCGTTCAATCTTTTTTTCATGGATGTAACTCAGTGGACGTTGCCCGGTGTGGAGCAGGAATTGTTTCGAAAAGTAGTCTTGGTTTTGATTGACTCTTTGGGCCAGTTCTGAGACGGTCAAGTTTTTCCCTAAATGGAGTTGCATGTAGCTCATGGTATCTAATACTTTTGAGGGCTTGACTTGGCCGCTGCTCTGTTTAAAGTTTTTATGGCTGATGAATCTAGAGAGCAGTAGCAAGAGCGTCCCTTGGTTTTCAAGCCTTAGGTGCAGTTTCATCCTATCGTTATGAGAACGATATTCCTTGTAGAATGCCTCTTTTTCATACACCTTGGGGTTGTCTGAACGGTTAATTCCCCTTCCGGGGTTCCCCTTAAGCATTTGTTTGATGAGGGAAATATCGGTTTCACTAGCCGGTAGTTTCATTACGTTTCTGTTCTGGCTAAACAACGAGATTCCGTCCGCAGATTCCTCAAAAAACTGAATGAAATATTGGCTCAGGTATTCTTTACAGCTCAGGTTAGAAAGGGTAAAGCTTGGTATCAGGTATAGATAGCCAGGTTCCAAGGTTAGTCTGTCATAATTGTCTGAAATCGAACCACTTCCTTGGTCAATGTAATAGAGGCGGTAATACGGACTGATTACATCGCTGAAATTCCATTTAGGACCAAGTTTTACATGGTCAATGTGCAACAATGAAAAGGAATGTTTAAAATGGTCTCTAGACATAATGGGTCCTTTTCCGTATAATAAAAAATCGTTTTTGGATAAAAATGATGTACTTCCATCGGGTTATATTTGCTTGTTCACCGAGCTCTAAGATATAAAAACAATAATCAAATTGTATAAATAATCGGCTCGACAAGCATCCTTTCGGCTTTTTTACCTTCGGGATTGAAGTTTAAATAATTCGACAAAAACGGAAATGTATAATAGATATGAACCATAAAAGATGAAACGTAGAAGTGCTTTAAAATTAAGTGTGTCAGCATTGGCTGGGCTTTATTTGTCTCCCTCATGGAGCTACTCGCAAGTGCTTGGCGCCGCTGCCTTTAAAGGGCCATTTAAGGCTACGTGGGATTCCCTAGAGAAATATAGTGCTCCTAGCTGGTTCCGTGATGCGAAATTCGGGATGTGGGCGCATTGGGGTCCTCAATGTGAGCCTGAGGCGGGAGACTGGTATGCAAGGGGAATGTATCAAGAAGATTCAGGGCAATATAAATACCATATTCAAAAATACGGGCATCCCTCAAAATTTGGTTTCAAGGACGTCATCAATGTTTGGAAAGCTGATAGGTGGGATCCCGAAGAATTGGTAAAGCTATATAAGGATTCTGGCGCCAAGTATTTCATGGCAATGGCAAACCATCATGATAATTTTGATTTATATGACAGTAAACATCAACCAAATTGGAATTCTACTAAAATGGGGCCAAAAAAAGACATTATCGCGGGATGGGAAAGAGCAGCCCGCAAAGCTGGCCTTCCGTTTGCCGTGAGTGTGCATGCAGCCCACGCATGGAGCTGGTTTGAAACCGCGCAACGCTCTGATAGGAATGGCCCCCTTGCTGGCGTCCCGTATGATGGAAAATTGTCAAAGGCAGATGGAAAAGGGACCTGGTGGGAGGGCTTGGATCCCCAGGAACTGTATGCACAAAGTCACCCGCTGAGCGAGGGGAGCGCTGAAGATCGTGCGATACACAACCAATGGGACTGGAATAATGGCGTGGCAAAACCATCGGCTCATTATATAGAAAAATTCCATGACAGGACCATAGACTTGATTGACAAATACAACCCTGATATGGTTTATTTCGATGATACCGCCTTGCCACTATGGCCCATAAGCGATGCAGGGCTCCGAATAGCTGCCCACATGTACAATAAAAGCCTTCAGAAAAACAAGGCGGTCCAGACCGTGATTACCGGTAAGATATTAAACGAGCAACAAAAAAAAGCCCTAGTCTGGGATATTGAAAAAGGCCAGGGCAACGTTATCGAGCCTTTACCATGGCAAACAGACACATGTCTTGGCAGCTGGCATTACAACCGTATGGTATACGATAAAAAGACTTACAAGTCAGCTAAAACCGTTATTCATACCTTAATCGATGCGGTAAGTAAAAATGGCAACTTGATGTTGAACATTCCTGTAAGGGGAGATGGCACCATTGATGAACTGGAACGTCAGATTGTAAAGGAGATAGGTGTGTGGATGAAACTGAACGGTAAAAGTATTTATGGTACTCGTCCTTGGAAGATATATGGGGAAGGGCCCCAAATAGGGAGTGCCGGAGCATTGAGTGCCCAGGGCTTTAACGAAGGAAAAGGAAAGCCTTTTACAGCAGCAGACTTCCGTTTTGTGCAAAAAGACAAGATTCTTTATGCCACAGTGATGGACTGGCCAGAAAGCGGTGCGGTAGTTATTAAGAGCCTAGGAGAATCCAGTCCGCATCGTGCAGAGCAAATAAGACAGGTTAGATTGGTTAGTACGGGTGAAAAATTAAAATTTAAACAAAATATCGATTCACTTGAAGTCTATTTTCCAATCCAAAAACCCGAAGCATCTTATGCCAACGCATTGGAAATTACCTAGGTCAATATGTCATTTAGTTTAGTCAGCGTCTCAACTATAAGAGGCAAACTAGCAAGATAGGATAAGGCTAAAGTGCCTCGCCCTGAAATAGATCTACTATTTTCAAGTCCAGCATATTTTAAGGATGCTGAATTTTTCTATTAAGCTAACTGGATTAATTGTTGTATTTTGGTTCTGTATTCTTAGGTGTAAGAAAGTTGACGACGTTTAATGTATGCGTTTCAAGTTAATCTATGCGTTTCTTAGAACATAATTTTTGATTTTTTTGAAATCATAAGATCATCAGTATTTTTTCTTTGTGCTTTTTTAAAGCATAAAATTGAAGCAGCCTGTAATGATTTAGCATAGTGCACAGCATCTCACTGATTAATTTATCTTTTGTAATCC
>SEDG01000344.1 GCA_004295885.1 Pedobacter sp.
TATCCTTTGCTAAAATAAATCCTTTCTCCATTTCTGTTGTATATTTCTACACTTGCATTTGGATAGGTATCTAAATATTTCACGTTCCAAACATCGTTAACCCCATCTCCATTAGGCGTAAAACTGTTTGGAGCATTCAAACTTTGCAATACATGTATATACACATCGTCTGTCATGTAACAACCCTGACTCGATGTAACTGTTAATGTGTATCTGGTATCTTGTTCTGGATTTGCAAGTGGACTTAGAACATCATCAGCACTTAATCCGATAGATGGCGACCATTTATAGGTTAACCCATTTCCTTTTGCTGTGGCCGAGATTTCTTTTTGGCCTCCCGCTAAAATATAAAAATCGTTACCCGCATCTACAGTTGGTACTGGGTAAACTTCTATAGCTTGTGTTTGAGAATTTGTACACCCATTACTAGCGGTAAAAGTATAGGTAATATTATGGACACCAATACCCGCAATTATCGGATTAAATAAACCCGTTGTACTCACCCCTTTACCAGAATATTCATAAGAGCCTAATAACCCTCCTGTTTCAGTGCCTGCAAACTGAACCACTCCACCATTTAAGCAGACTGGTTCAAGTGCATCAAACTTAACCACAGGTGATGCTAGTAAAACAACGTCATGTATAACCTCATTTGAACAAGTACCACCTGAATAAACAACCATTCTCACTTTTAAAGTTTTTGTTAGGGGTGTGGTAAACTGAGGATAAGTAAATTCGTAAAGTTTATCTACGGTTGGATCTAAATCATCATCGCCATATTTTATCCCATCTATATACCATTGTACCTTGGTGATGTTCCCAAAATCTACTGTCGACTTATTTTTTAGGGTGAAGTTTTGATTACTACACAAGCCATTAGCATTTAAAGTTTCAAAGTCTGCTTTTGGAAATGAACCATTAACTGTAAAAGGAAGCGCCAAAGTTTGCTTACATCCATTTATATTAGTTATGGTTAGCGTTACTGTATAGTTTCCTGGAGCATTATATTTGTGTTTTCCATCCCTTTCGGTTGAAGTGTTTAGAGTACCTGATGTAGCATCACCAAAGTTCCACAAGTAAGTAAGTTCTGTGGGAATTGTACCATCATAATCTGTTGATGAATTAACAAACACCGCCTGCGCATCTGCTAAACAAACGTCAGGAATAATAAAATCTACGATAGGCAAGGTTGTAATGTTAACGTCTAATGAAAATGGCTTACTGATACAGCCTTTGTCACTTTCCGCTATTAAGGTTACTGTATATTTTCCTGGTGCAGTATATTTATAATTAAACGGATTCCCATCTCCTTGAATCGTAGGCTTTCCATCACCCATATCCCAAGTCCATTTTATGACAGTTCCTGGAGCGGCTATTGCAGATCGATTAACAAATGAAATATCTGTATTTATACAAGAATTCTGGTTTGTTGCAAATAAAGCGTCAACCTTCGGGTTGATTAAAATATCTTCTGTCGCAGCATCAGACAAACAGCCATTTTCTGCCCCAACTGAAAGTTTAACAGTATAGTTGCCGCCGCTTGTATAGCTATGTTTGGGGTTTTGCTCCGTAGAAGTTTTTCCATCTCCAAAATCCCATAGCCATTTTGTAAGTATTTTACCAGTAACTTGCGAGGAACTTGCATCTTTAAACGTTATTTCTTGATCGGCGCAACCTGTTGTTGCTTTCGTAAAAGCTGCTTTCGGCAAAGGATCAACATCAAAATTAAAGATCAATTCAATTTCACTTGTAGGAAAACAGACACCTCCATTAGGCGGTATTGTAGCAGTGGCTGTAATCTGCGTTCTGCCTACAACAGCAAATGTCTTATTTACTGGGGCTGTATAAGTATATAAAGTTTGTCCATTAACCGTAGACTGAACACCCACTGGCGCATTGTCAATGTAATCAAGCGTACCATCGCTAAACTTCCACACCAGCTTTAGCAATTGATATGGCAAGGTTAGCTTGAAATCTGCTGGTTGACCGAGACAAGCAGATGCATTTTCCTCTCCTGTAGTTTTATTAAGCAACAATAAAAATTGCGTTGAAGCAAGACTTGTCCCAGCAGAATAGGCATACGACTCTGCATTACCAAAACCATAAGCTATAGCATTAAAACCATCATCAGCCGTGAGCGTCAAACTTTCATCAAATACTTGAATCTGAATAAAAGAATAACTGGGGTCGGCAATTACCGGTTGCCAACTACCATTATTAGGGATACTACCATTTAACTTAAAAGTAGATGTCTTGGCCGTTTTCATAAATATGTTTATATATTTAGTTTGAATGGCTTGATTATTTGAAGAGAATACGGTTATGTTCTTAATATTAAATTCTGTGGGATTTAACAAAACCATTTCTGGATCGCCAATTACATTTGTACCCGACACTGAAGAGCAACCCTGCGTTAAAGAATATTGAGCTACGCTAATCAATTTATCAGCAGACACCAAAACTGCATCTGTTAATTGTTGTGTTTCAAAATATTGTCCCTTGTTTATGGTCTGTACTGATCCATTTACGTTAACCTTTGTATTATCTTCTTGAGCTAATACCCTTAAAATATATCTTCTTCCAATAAAAGGTATCGCACCATAACTTTTTCCCCAACTATTGGTAGTGTAAAGTTGCTGAAATAATGGATCCCTTGAACCAGTACACGCTATGGTTAGCGAAGTACTACCTGAAAAAGCTGCAAATCGCTTACACTGAGAAGTTGAGGGATCAACCTCTACAAACGTACCCGTTAAATCTGTATTAGGATCAGCATAATATTCATAAACATCGCCACTCTTAAGTAATTTAACAATTCTAGATGCACCGCTAACCTCATGGATAATTAAATCTGTATTATCTTCAACAGCTACTAGAACGAGGAAGTTCCTACCGCCGTTATCTTGGGTATAATTTAAAGAGTAGTATTTCTGCCCAAGGGCCTCTTTTGGTAAAATTAACGAAGCGGCAGACCTAGCTCCCGCATAAATATGAGCATAAACAGCAACGTTTGGCTTACCTGCAGTGGTTACCACATGGATACCCCTATTTGTAAGAACAATATTACCCTCTGCGGAATTAATATATGAATTTAAGCGAGGCACACTAAAAGTAACAATGGTATTTGCTAGAATTGGCTTCGTTTCGGTATAAGAGCCACAGCTTACGGTAACCTCAGAATTAGTTTTACTAGTTACAAAAACATTCATGTTAGCCAAACTATTGCCGCTTGGGTCATGCGTTGGAAAGGGTATCCAAAAATCCGACCCCTCATTTGAAATATTCTGAGCCTTTGCCAATTGAAAAAAACCAGCAAATAGTAATATAATTATAGATGGTAAAAGCTTCTTCATTTAAAGAGCGTCGGATAAAAAGATTAGCCTACGTTTTACAATAATA
>SEDG01000345.1 GCA_004295885.1 Pedobacter sp.
TTTACTTAATTAGCTTGTATTAAACAGGGTTGCAAAATTAAATAAAAATTTTTACTTTTTTACTTTTTTTCTTTTAAAACTTCTTCAATCAGCGAAAAGGTCGATAATACATCTGCTTTGCCCTTTTTGATTGCAACCGTGTGTTCAAAATGTGCTGAAGGTTTGTTATCTCTCGAAGTAACTGTCCATCCATCAGACCAAAACTTAACAGCAGCTGTTCCTGCATTAATCATCGGCTCAATGGCTATCACCATTCCTTCTTCAAGTTTTGCTCCATTCCCTCTCTTGCCATAATTTGGCACTTCAGGTTTTTCATGAAGCTTTACTCCTACACCATGTCCTACTAGCTCTCTAACTACTCCAAAACCATTGCTTTCTGCGTGATGTTGTACAGCAAAAGCTATATCGCCAATTCGCATTCCAACTACAGCCTTTTCAATTGCAAAATTTAAGCACTCTTGTGTTACTTTGGTAAGTTTTTGCTTTTCAGCATCAACTTCTCCAATCGAAAAAGTATAAGCAGAATCTCCGAAGAAATCATTTTTGATTACACCACAATCAACTGAGATTAAATCTCCTTCTTTGATTACATATTCGCCTGGAAAACCATGTACTACCTGATCATTAGGCGAAATGCATAATGAATAAGGGAAACCACCATAGTTTAAAAAAGCTGGTACTGCGCCATTATCTCTAATGAACTCATAAGCTAGCTTATCTAATGCTATAGTGGTTACACCTGGTGCAATAATCTTAGCGACTTCCGCTAAGGTTTTTGAAACAAGTAAAGAACTTTCTCTTATTAATTCTATCTCCTCCGGAGATTTATAATAAATTTTTGACATGTTTTATTTTACAATGCAGCTCCACTGCTCGCAGGAATTCCCGTGCGGCCAGTAACTCTACCCGTTTTCATTAATCCATCGTAATGACGCATTAATAAATAACTTTCAACTTGTTGCAGCGTATCTAATACAACACCTACTAAAATTAGTAATGAAGTACCTCCAAAGAAATGAGCGAACTCTTGTGCAATACCAACCTTAACAGCAAATGATGGCAAAATTGCAATAATTGCTAAGAATAACGATCCAGGGAACGTAATCTTCGAAATAACATCATCAATGAAAGATGAAGTAGCTAATCCTGGTTTAATACCTGGAATAAAACCACCATTCTTTTTCATGTCATCAGACATTTGTGTTGGATTAACTGTAATTGCAGTATAGAAGAAAGTAAATGCAATAATTAAAAATGCAAATGTTAAGCTGTAAGTTAATGAAGTAATATCAGTATACTGATGTAACCAACTATCAGCTAATTTTTCTGGAAATAAACCAATTAACGCATTTGGCACAAACATTAATGCTTGAGCAAAGATAATCGGCATTACACCAGCTGCATTAACTTTTAACGGAATGTATTGTCTAACACCTCCAACTTGCTTGTTACCAACAATTCTCTTCGCATATTGCACAGGCACTTTACGCACACCTTGAACAATAAGTATCGTGAACATAATAATTGCAAACAAAGCAACAATCTCTAATACAAAACGGATTAGACCACCGTCGTTACCAGCAAATACAGAGCTAAACTCTTGTGTAATTGCTCCAGGTAAACGAGCAATGATACCCACCATAATAATCAATGATGTTCCATTACCAATTCCTTTATCAGTTATTTTTTCACCTAACCACATTACAAACAAAGTACCTGCTGTTAATACAAATCCAGATAATATATAAAATAATGTATGATCTATAATAATTGCATTAGGCGTTACTTGTGTCTTCACATATCCTACAGCTTGCACTGCAGTGATAGCAACTGTTAGATAACGAGTAATTTGCGTTAATTTTTTTCTTCCACTCTCTCCTTCTTTTTGCATTTTCTGGAAAGTAGGCACTGCAATACCTAATAACTGAACCACAATAGATGCAGAGATATAAGGCATTACACCTAAAGCTACAATTGATACTTTAGAAAAAGCACCGCCTGCAAACATATCTAATAGACCTAATATACCAGTTTTTTGGGTAGTATTCAATAGAGTGGGATCCACACCAGGTAGAACCACTTGACAAACAAACCTGTAAATAACAAGAATCATCAACGTAAAAAGAATACGTTCCTTTAATTCTTGAATTTTCCAAATATTACTTAAAGTAGTAAATAGCTTCTTCATTAATTATAATTTTACAATTGAGCCACCAGCAGCTTCAATAGCTTTTTGTGCAGTTGCAGAAAATGCATGAGCTGTAACTTCTAATTTAGCTTTAACTTCACCACGACCTAAGATTTTTACTAGATCATTTTTAGAAGCCAAACCGTGCTCTTGTATAGCAGCAAAATCAATTGTAGTTAAGTTAAATCTCTCTGCCAAACCTTGTAAAATATCTAAGTTTACACCTACATATTCAGTACGGTTAATTGGTTTGAAACCAACTTTAGGCACACGACGTTGTAATGGCATCTGACCACCTTCAAAACCAATTTTGGTTTTGTGACCAGAACGAGAACCAGCTCCTTTATGACCACGAGTAGATGTACCACCACGACCAGAACCTTGACCACGGCCAATTCTTTTAACTTTTTTTACAGAACCTGCTGCAGGTTTTAAATTACTTAAGTTCATTTTTAAACTTTTGTGTTGCCCTTCGCTTTCACTAATCAGGGACAACGATAAATAAATAAAGATATGATGACGCAAAAATATTGCGTCATCATATCTTAATAATTAAATAGTCTCTATAGCTACTAAGTGATTAACTTTTCTTACCATCCCAATAATGGCAGCGTTAGCCTCAACTTCTACACTTTGGTTCATTTTCTTTAAACCTAAAGCTTGCATAGTTCTTTTTTGGCGTTCGCTTCTATCGATAATGCTTTTTACTTGGGTAATTTTAATTTTCGCCATGATATTATCCGTTAAAAACTTTATTTAAATCTACACCACGATGCTGTGCTACTGTATAAGCATCACGCATTTTAGTTAAAGCATCTACTGTTGCTTTTACCACGTTGTGTGGGTTTGATGAACCTTTTGATTTAGCTAGTACGTTATGAATACCAGCACTCTCTAACACTGCACGCATTGCACCACCAGCAATTACACCGGTACCTACTGCTGCTGGTTTAATTAAAACAAAACCTCCAGAGAATTTACCAATTTGCTCATGAGGAACAGTACCATGTAAAATTGGAACTTTAACTAAGTTCTTTTTTGCATCGTCAATTCCCTTAGCAATTGCTTCAGTAACCTCTTTAGCTTTACCTAAACCATAACCAACAACACCTTGCTCATCTCCAACAACCACAATGGCCGAGAAGCTGAAAGTACGACCACCTTTGGTTACTTTGGCAACACGTTGTATGCTAACTAAACG
>SEDG01000968.1 GCA_004295885.1 Pedobacter sp.
GTGATGATGTTGATGATACCACCAGAACCTTCCGCGTCATATTTAGCAGATGGATTGGTAATTACCTCAACACTTTTAATTTGGTCTGCAGGAATCATTTTTAATGCATCTGCAACGCTGTTTGCCATTGTTCCAGACGGCTTTCCATTAATTAAAACTCTTACAGAGCTTCCACGTAATTGAACGTTACCATTTATATCTACAGATAACATTGGCACTTTACGCATAACGTCAGTTGCATCGCCACCAGCATTGGTAGCGTCGGCCTCTGCATTGTATACCAAACGGTCTATTTTATTTTCTACTACAGCTTTTGCACCAACAACATTCACTTCATTTAAAGTATTAGAAGTTGGACTTAATAAGATATTTCCTACAGCAAAATCTGGCTTTTGAAGCGTTGTTTTAACACTTACAGTTTTTGATTTGTAACCGATAAAACCGATGGTTAATTTATATTCATCTGCAGGCACATTTTGTAAAGAAACCTTTCCTTTATCATCCGTTACGCCACCATTTACCGTTTTGTTATCTTTTATTTTTATTAAAGATATTGTGGCATAATCTACTGGTTGTTTTGTTAACGAATCTATAATAGTTGCTGTAATACGACCAGTTACCTTTGGCGCTGTGCTTTGCATAAGCTTTAGCATATTTTTCTTCCTTGTAGTCAGATAGATTGTAAGCTTATGCAGGTTTTCATTGTATCGTGTATTATTTGTTTTGTTTGTATTTAGTCTTGCAAATGTATGTTTTGTTACAAATTACTTGAAGGGTTTTTAGACAGCCTGATCTAAATTGGCGGTGAATGGTAGAAAATTATCGACGAATTATTTGATGTAAAATGGAAAAGGTAAGATGGAAGATGTTATTTGAAAAGCACTTGTCTTCAGAAAATCAGTCTGGCTTTACACTACAATCTTTTCGTTTCTCCCGATAACTATCGGGACCAGTTTATTAAACAGAAGTATCTGCTACTATTTGAGGTTGCAACTTTCAAAATACATAATCTGCTAAATGTTAACTGAAAAATGCTAACTGACTAGTTTCTTTCAAACGTTTCTATCTCTTTTAAGAACT
>SEDG01000346.1 GCA_004295885.1 Pedobacter sp.
ATACTTTCTTTAGTGGCTCTTTATTTAAGGAAAAACTTAGAGGAAACGCAGGCTTTTGAAAATCAGAAGAATCATTCGAATGATAAAAAAGGGACTATTACAGCTCTGTTAAAACATCCAAAAGCAGTGATAAAAGTTATTGGATTAACACTGGGCGGAACTTTGGCATTTTACACCTATACAACGTATATGCAAAAGTTTTTAGTGAATACGATGCATTTAAGCAAGGAAGACTCGACATTGATGTCGTTTGCTTCTCTATTTATTTTTGCTTGTTTACAGCCTATATTTGGCGCTTTATCTGATAAAATTGGTAGAAAACCCTTACTGATTGGTTTTGGTGTTTTGGGTACACTTTGTACAGTTCCGCTTTTAACTTTATTAAGCAATACTACATCGCAAGTTCAGGCTTTTCTATTGTTGATGTTTGCCCTTGTCATAGTTAGCGGTTACACAAGCATCAATGCAATTGTAAAAGCAGAACTTTTTCCGGCAGAAATTAGAGCCCTCGGGGTGGGATTGCCCTATGCATTAACCGTGGCAATTTTTGGTGGCACTGCAGAATACATCGCCCTATGGCTTAAAGACATACAACACGAAAATTATTACTATTGGTACATTACTGCCTGTATTTTTGTTTCGCTGATGGTTTATGTTTTCATGAAGGATACGAAGGAAGTATCTGAATTGGATAAGGATTAGGTTAACCCAATTGTGTTACGTCATTGCGAAGCTGATAATTTATCAGCTTCGCAATCTCCTCGCCTGATGTTATCAATAGAGATTCTTCTTTCCTCAGAATGACCAAAAACTATTATGAAGAAACTTTCTTAAGCTTATATCGATTAGGAAAATACTTTTCCCTTATTTTCAAGAATGGATATTCTATCGCTTTGCTTACAATAATACCCCCAATAAAGGCAAATACAACATATGAGACATAAAACACTGTATGACCATAATGGAAAAGTTTTAAACTTAGTGCCAAAAAGTGAATATGGAAAAGGTAAATAGAATAAGAATATGTGCCAATGTAAGACAATGGCTTTATGATTTTTAAGAAGGTAGGGTTGTTGTAATCGATTAAACAGATCATAACATAACCAAAGCAAATTGGGTTTAACGACAAGCTTAATATACCCTGCCATGGGTTATTCCACCTACCATAAATAAAGTTAGTGGAGATAAATAAAAGGCACAAAGTGAAATATAGTGGTCGGTATTTATGAGTTAAAAGCCTTTGCATTAGTTCCTTTTTGTAATTGGCTACAAAGGCGATGAGCACACCAAAAAACATTGCATCAAACCTTAAGTGACTTCTTGTATAATCTCTATCAAAATCGTAATTGTGATAAGTGAAAAAATTGTAAGTTCTACATGTTATTCCGACGACTAGCAAAACTAAGTAAAGCACTAACATCGATTTTAAGTTCACTTTTTTCAACTTAATCAGCACCACAAAAGCAATGGCGAGTAAAACATAGAAATGTTCCTCTACACTAATAGACCACAGGTGACCATTGTTGTTTTTGGTATAATTGGTTATGAAAAATACCTCATGAAAAAACCTATTTAGCTGTTGGGGATATTTAGCGAAATTAGCGCTGTACCAAAATTGATAAATGAGATAAAAGTAATAGGCTGGGTAGATTTTAAACCCTCTTCTAATTAAAAACAGTCTAATATTAAAAGTCTGATTGGCTTCGTACTCTTTGATGATCAAGCCAGCTATCAGATAACCGCTTAAAACAAAGAATAGGTCTACCCCAGCCCAGCCACCAGTCTGTATCACAGAAATAAACGCACCAAAAACTGTGGTATCATGAAACGGCACATGGTGGATGACCACCAATATTACCCCCATGAACCTCAAAAAATCTAGCTGTAAATTTCTTTTCATTTTAAGGGTCGGAAGGGTTTTTCATTTATCATTTTTGGCATTCCTTTGGCAACAATTTTTGAGTAGGCAATTTGCAATAACTCTTTAGCATACTCCACATCATCTTCTTTCTGAATATAAAAGCTTATCCATCCAGAATTTTTAAAGACATGGTGATCGTTAATCCTTCCAGCTATAAGCATCTTACTTTTTAATTGCTGGTCAAGAAGAATATCTAATATCCCATTACTATGTAAATGACCGAATTCTCTTTTTAGATAATTGAATTGAGTACCGCCATATTTATGTAAGCTGATATTTGTTTCTGAAAAAGATAATACATTTTCTTCTAAATCATCTATCCAATCTAACAGCTTTGGTTTGGTAATGAGTACCCATATTTTTATTAGGCTATCATAAAAAATTGCAAACAATGGTACAAATTTAAAAACCCCAAACCATTTTACTACAAATGAAAACATTTATTTAGCTTCACTAAGTTGTTTAATGTGCTCCATTACTCTGATGTGAACATTCCTAGTAATACTCTCTGCCCATAAATCATAATACCAAATAGGAAAAACATGTAATTTGTACCAACTATTGCCAATCAGTGTTGTTGTTCCATCCCCATTGTCTTTTAATAAGAACTGCCCTTTTTTAATATCAATATGGCCCATTATTTCGGGATCTTTGGGTTGCCCAATGATATCGAATGTTAAATCTTTATTTACTTCAAAAGCAACAATTTTTTCATCGAAGATGTAACCGTTACTAAAAATACATTTTCTATTGGCTCCCAGTTTTTTTTCACTAACAGTGGTTTGCATAGGGCTTGGCATTCCAACCTTAAAAAGCCAATAGTTATTTTTTTCTTTTATTTTATCGAATGCAATAACATGTTTCCAAATCTCATCAGGCCTTGCATTGACTGTTACTTCATCAGAAACCATATTTTCGTAATTATGTTCTGATGTTGAATCAATTACAAAAACCAGCAAAAGCAATCCTACAAAACTTACATTTAATTTTTGATTATTCTTTTTTAAAATGGCCCTTCCTATAAAGGCTCCAGTAATTACAAATCCAATGATTAACGGAGAAACAATGATTAAACAGATAAACCCTTCTCTTAAAAAAATATAGCTTAATAGAATTGCAATCAGCCCATTTAGAACAGAATATCCGGTTAATGCCTTGCCTTTTAAATTCAAATCTTTCCAGAACCAAGCTGCAATAAAGCCCATAAATAGAGGGATAATTACAAATTCTGAAAATATAAGTACACCGTCCTTTTGCGTGTTTAAATAGGTGTTTAAGCCAACTATGGTAAGCGACACAAAGTTTGACAACACAAGCCCCAATAACAATTTATTCTTGAAAATCTTTTCCATTTGAGTTCGTTAATAGACGAATATACCTCATTAGCTTTTCAATTAATAATTTATCACTCTCGGATGCTATACAAATGAATTATTGAACAAACTAAATGAATGTTGAACGCAAGCTTGTGCAAAATCTCTTGCCAATAACCAATCTCCACCCCCGTGACCACTATTTTTGTAACCTTCTACATCTTCGGCAACAGGTTTAAGTTTAGTTGCTTTTCCTGTTTTGAAATCTGTAACCACCAATTCTGTCATATCGCCAACCATATCGCCCATGGCACCAAAAACACGAGTTCTTCTACCGTGATAGGAAGCAAATGCCTCCATCGAAAAATTGGCGGTTATGCCATCCTTAAACCTCATACTGGTAATGTAGTGATCTGGCTGATCATTGTCCATTTTATACACACAGCGACCATAATTTGTAGTTTTTAAACGTTCCATTGCAATCGTGGCAAGATTTAGCTAAAATTATAGGCGTAGTTTGTTTTGAATTATGCCAATTTCCACGCACATAGGAGTGCGCCATGTGGGTATGTTCGATTGGTTCTAAATGCTGTATGCTCATTACTTGGCCAACTGCGCCCGCAGCAATGAGTTCTTTCATTTTCACGAAATAGGGTGCATATCTTAATACATGGCAAACGGCAACAATTCTTTTATTTTTTCTGGCTAGAGCTAATATCGCCCTGCATTCCTTTTCAGTTGGTGCAATTGGTTTTTCTAATAAAATATCATAACCCATCTCCAAAGCTTTCATGCAAGGTGCATAATGTAAATTATCGGGAGTGGTAATGATAATCGCATCTGCAAATTTTGGACGTTTAAATACATCCTCCCACGTTTTGAAACGATTCTCGTCTGCTATTTGATGAAGCTTAGCATATTTATCATTTCTATAAGGAACGGGTTCCGCAACTCCAATAATATCTAAATGGTCTGGGTTTGCCGCCGCAAAACCTCCATAAACATTACCACGATT
>SEDG01000029.1 GCA_004295885.1 Pedobacter sp.
AAAGAATTAAACTGGAAAGCCGAACTGGGTGTAGAAGAAATGATGAGCTCTGCTTGGAATTGGGAAAAATACTTAAGGGATAATCCTTTCTAATGAAATTAAGTGAGCATAAAGATTTAAAAGTTGAGATTTTAGCTTTGCCCCCAAAAGAGAAAGATAAACTCTTGCTTCGCTTGGTAGCAAAAGACAAGGTGCTTACAGAACATTTGCATTTTTTATTATTAGAAGATGAAAGCAATCTGAGAGATAGGGTGAGTAATATTAAAGAACTCATTTTACAAAATTTAAAGGGTTTTAAATCTGCAAAAAATGTGAATTCTAAAGATGTTTTAGCTAACTTACGTAAGCTGGCTAAAGCAGTTAATCATAACTTTAGAGTAACAAAAGCAAGTTTTGAAGATGTAGAATTAAGATTGTTTTTATATAACAATACGATAACAGATTTTAAGTCAGGTCTTTTCTCATCTTACAAAAACTATGATGAGCTTTTTGCAAAATTTTTTATTAAATCAACCCTAATTACTTTTCGCAAGTTTGGAAAGCTGCATGAGGATTTGCAATTTGATTTAAGGGATGAAATGAGCAATTTACTAGAAAAAATATTCACTGGAAATATGGCGAAAATAGCTAGAGAGCTAGGTTTACCCGAAGAATTATAAAATGAAAAAGATTTTAATTACAGGAGGAGCAGGTTTTATTGGCTCGCATGTTGTTCGAAGGTTTGTGAATAACTACCCACAATATGAAATTGTTAATTTGGATGCGCTCACCTATGCTGGGAATTTAGCGAATCTAACTGATATAGAAGATAAAGCAAATTACAAGTTTGTAAAAGCTGATATCACTGATGCCGCAGAAATTAACAATCTTTTTAAAACAGAAAATTTTGATGCTGTAGTTCACCTAGCGGCCGAATCTCACGTAGACCGGTCAATTGTAGATCCAACTGCATTTGTAATGACTAATGTAATAGGCACCGTTAACCTTTTAAATGCTGCCAGAGAATTTTGGAAAGGTAACTATGAATCTAAACGTTTTTACCATGTTTCAACAGATGAAGTTTATGGAGCATTAGGTGAAACTGGAATGTTTACAGAATCTACTGCGTACGATCCTCATAGTCCATATTCTGCATCGAAGGCAAGTTCTGATCATTTTGTACGTGCTTATCATGACACTTATGGTTTAGATGTTGTTATTTCTAATTGTTCCAACAATTATGGGTCACATCATTTCCCTGAAAAATTAATACCATTGGCCATGAATAACATAAAGAATAATAAGCCTGTTCCCGTTTACGGTAAGGGAGAAAACGTTAGAGATTGGCTTTGGGTAGAAGATCACGCCAGAGCGATTGATGTAATTTTTCATCAGGCTAAAACTGGAACAACGTATAATATTGGTGGGCATAATGAATGGAAAAACATTGATTTGATTCATTTGTTGTGTGATATTATGGATCAAAAACTAGGAAGGGCTCAAGGAGAATCAGCCAAGTTAATCACATTTGTAACTGACAGAGCTGGTCACGACTTGAGATATGCAATTGATTCAACAAAACTTCAAAACGAATTAGATTGGGTGCCAAGCTTACAGTTTGAAGAAGGCTTGGCAAAAACAGTAGATTGGTATTTAAATAACGAGGATTGGTTAAATAATGTAACTTCAGGAAATTATCAAGCATACTATGATAATCAATATAAAGGGAGGTAATTTTGTTCAATTGGTTTAAAAAGAAAAAAGAACCAGAATTTGATTTTTCAGTGATTGGAACAGATATGCACTCGCATATTTTACCAGGTATTGATGATGGGGCGAAAAATATAGATGACTCCATCATGCTAGCCAAGCGTTTTAAAGCCTTAGGTTTTAAAAAAATAATTGCCACGCCACATATTATGGCCGATTATTTTCGAAATACACCTTCCACAATTAATAGGGCGTTGGATATATTAAGAGAAGGACTATTGCAAAATAGTATCGACTTAGAAGTTCATGCCGCCGCAGAATACTATCTAGATGAAACCTTTGAAAGTAAAATACAAAAAAAAGAAGTGTTAACTTTTGGTGAGAATTACCTTCTTTTTGAATTGTCTTATATCAATGCTCCTCATAATTTATTTGAAATTATTGCCAAAATTCAAGATGCAGGCTACCAACCTGTTTTAGCTCACCCAGAACGATACCCTTACTATTACAACTCTATAGAAAGTCACCAACAGATTAGAGAAACAGGTTGTTTATTGCAATTAAATACAATTTCATTAACAGGATATTATGGTAAACATGCCAAATCAACAGCAGAAGAATTGTTAGATAACTATTGTGTAAATTTTATTGGTACCGATATGCATCATCTTCGCCATGCGGATGCTTTAAAAGAATCTTTAAATTCAGAAAGACTCCAAAATTTATTGGCCCAGCCTCAAATAAATAATTTGTTGTTGTAGCTTTTAACTGTACTAGTAAACTGGATTATTCGTACCTTAAAGCTTCAACAGGGTCTAGTTTTGATGCTTTTTTAGCAGGATAATACCCAGAAAGTATGCCAATGCCCACGCAAAGTGCAAAACCAATCATAATAAACAACCACGGCATTAAAAACGCACCTCCCATAGAAAGGGATATTAGATTTCCAATTCCAACTCCCAATAGAATTCCAAAAAATCCACCGAGTAAACAAATTACAATTGCTTCTATTAAAAATTGTTTTCTAATTACAGATGGATTTGCTCCAATAGCTTTCCTAATACCAATTTCACGTGTACGCTCTGTAACAGATACCAACATAATGTTCATCAATGCTATTGATGCTCCTAGAAGAGTAATGGCGCCGATAGCGATACCACCAATTACCACGTATTTTAAATTTTCATCTAAAGTTTCTGCAACAGAGTCACTTTTAGTAATCTCAAAATTATTTGGTTGACCAACTTTAACCTTTCTTATATTTCTAAATTCAGAGGTAGCCTCACCAATAACATTGTCCATTAATTCTTTACTTGGTACATTAACAGTTATGGTGTAAGATGGGTTTGAATTGGAATTAATCAGCTTTGCTTTGTATAGTGGAACATAAACGGCTCTATCTGTATTTGCACCCATTCCCGAACCTTTTTCTGCAAGCACACCAATAACTTTAAACTTGTTATTACCAACATTGATCACTTTATCTAATGGAGTTTCTTTTTTGAAAACTGTTTTAGCGATCTCACTTCCAATGATACAAATGTTATTACCTAAAGTAGCTTCAGAATTTGTGAAATTTCTTCCTAATGAAAGATTTAGTCCTTGAGAACCTAAACCATTTTCGTCAATACCTTGTACGTTAATATTTGGATTTGTTTTTTCTTGCTGATACTTAACCGTTGAACCTCCGCTGGCAAATACACTTACTGCAACATTTGCAGGTGCATTTAATCGTTCCTTAAATTTCATAGCATCTTCATAACGGATGGATTTAAAAGGCTTCGGTCTTTTACCATTTCCAATTCTTATGCCGCTTCCTCTATTTCTAATGTTAAATGAATTAGCTCCCATACTAGAAAAAGCTTCGGTCATACTCGTTTTTATAGCATCAATGGTGGTTAAAATTCCAACCAAGGCAGACAAGCCAATCGCAATAATTAACGCCGTAAGAATGGTGCGAAGGCGATTACTTTTAATAGATTGTAGTGCAAGTCTTACGTTTTCGGTATAAGTCATTTGATGGAAATAAATACGAATTAGGAGTAAAAATAAAAAGTCCCGCTGTTAAGACAACGAGACCTGTTAAAATGTTACAAATATAATGGGCTTAAACCGAGAAGCTAGTTCCGCAACCGCAAGAACTTGCTGCATTCGGATTGCTAAAAGTAAATCCCCTAGAGTTTAAACCATCTTGCCAATCAACCTGCATTCCTAATAAATACATTTGATGCGCTTTGTGCATAAATATCTTAATTCCGTCTACTATAAATTCTTGGTCGCCATCTTTCTTTTGGTCAAAACCTAAAACATAGCTCATTCCAGAGCACCCACCACCTTCAACTCCAACCCTTAATCCAAAATCATCAGCTATTTCTTGTTGGTCTTTAAGTTTCAAAAGTTCCTTAACCGCAGTTTCTGTAAATGATACAGGTGCAAAAGTAGTTTCTACCGTGTTACTCATATTTTTAAAATTAGTACCAGCAAATATAAATATTAATGTACATTTTTGTTCGTTGCACTTATTAATATTACGGTATTCAAACAAAATAAAATGAACCTCACCTACTTTTTTACTCAGGTTGCCATTATCGGATTTGGCGGAATAATAACTGTCGCTGCTGCTTATTTTTTGTTAAAGAATGATATTCAAAATTACTTCAGATTTAAAACTTTAGAAGCAAATAAGGATAGTCATAACTCACTTTTTCCTCTTCGTTTGCAAGCCTACGAGCGCTTGATTATTTTTACAGAGCGCATAAATCCCTCCAATCTTTTAGTGAGATTACATCAACAAGGTATTGGTATTAAAGAATTACAGGCAATTATCTTAAATGACATCAAATCAGAATATCAACACAACATTACCCAACAACTTTACTTAGATTCAGTAAGTTGGAATGTAGTTCGTAAGTTAAAAGATGATACCATTGCAATGATAAACAATGTGGTTCAAGGATTGCCAGAAACGGCAACTGGCATAGATCTCAGTAAAAAAGTTTTGCAACACATGAGTGGGATAGGAGAGAATCCGTACGATTTAACAATAGACCACCTGAAAAAATATATACATAAATTGTTTTAAGGGTTATTCGTTTAATCTTTTAAACTGGTTATTGTGTTTTAAACAATTAACTACTTCACCAGTTAACCAAAAAATATGGGTAAGAAATTCACCACAACATCTGGAATTGAAATAAAGGATATTTATACTTCTGCCAAAACTATAACAGAAACTGCAGGCGAATTTCCATTTACCAGAGGGATACAGAAAGATATGTATCGTGGGCGTTTATGGACAATGAGACAGTATGCTGGTTTTTCAACTGCCGAAGAATCCAATAAACGTTATCATTATTTATTGGCACAAGGTACCATGGGATTGTCTGTTGCATTTGATTTGCCAACACAAATAGGTTATGATTCGGACCACGAAATGGCAGATGGAGAGGTTGGAAAAGTCGGTGTAGCCATAGATTCACTAAAAGATATAGAGATACTTTTTGATGGCATAGAGTTAAAAAAGATAACCACCTCCATGACTATCAATGCCACAGCTTCTATTTTGTTAGCAATGTATATCGCGTTAGCAAAAAAACAAGGAGCAGATTTAAAGGAAATATCAGGTACAATCCAAAATGATATATTAAAGGAGTATGCAGCTCGTGGAACATATATCTATCCTCCGAAAGCATCAATGCGTATCATTACAGATATTTTCGAATATTGTAGTAAAGAAGTTCCAAAGTGGAATACAATTTCAATTTCTGGTTATCATATTCGCGAAGCAGGATCTACGGCGGTACAAGAGTTGGCGTTTACCTTAGCAAATGGAAAAGCTTATTTAAACGCTGCACTAGAAAAAGGTCTAGACATTAATGTTTTTGCAAAGCGATTATCTTTCTTTTTTAATTGCCACAATAATTTTTTCGAAGAGATTGCCAAGTTTAGGGCAGCAAGAAGAATGTGGGCAAAAATCACAAAATCCCTTGGCGCTACTGATGAAAAAGCAATGATGTTGAGGTTTCATACACAAACTGGAGGTTCAACACTTACAGCTCAGCAACCACTAAACAACGTAATTAGAGTTACCAACCAAGCAATGGCTGCGGTTTTAGGAGGAACACAATCTTTGCATACTAATGGTTATGATGAGGCTTTATCTTTGCCAACCGAAGCTGCAGCAAAAATCGCCCTGCGCACCCAACAAGTGATTGCTTTTGAGAGTGGGGTAACAGATACGGTTGACCCATTGGCAGGTTCATATTTTATAGAAACATTAACGGATGAAATAGAAAATGCAGCACTTATATATATAGATAAGATAGATGCAATGGGTGGTGCTGTTAATGCAATCGAAAATGGTTATATACAACAAGAAATTGCCAATTCAGCATATCAATATCAAAAGGAAGTAGAAAGTGCAGAGCGAATCATTGTAGGTGTTAATAAATTTACTCAAGAAACAGAAGCGATTACTGATACGTTAACCATAGATGAAACGATCAGATTAATTCAAACTGAAAAATTAACACAATTAAAAGCAGAAAGAAACAATGAAGCGGTAACATCTGCGTTAAGTAGGTTAACTGAAGCTGCTAAATCAAGCGATAATTTAATGCCCTTTATCCTTATTGCTGTAGAAGAATATGCCACATTGGGCGAAATAGCAGATTGTTTAAGAAACGTGTTTGGAGAATATTAATTTGGGGTTAAAAAATAGTTATCAACACAAAAAATTTAGGTTAAGTAGTTTATGCTACTGCTTCTGAACTACTTACAAATTAATTGAAAAAATTGTTCTTTTTGTTGATAATTTTTTGAATATTCGATGTTCCAAAAGGGCACGTCCGTAATGTCCTTATTAGAACTGAAAACCAACAAATTAACGAATAACAATGGAAAAAACTTGTACCGAAGTATGGAAGAACTGTCTCCAAATAATTAAGGATAACATTCCGAACCAAAGTTTCAAAACCTGGTTCGAACCGATATCAGCACTTAAATTAGAAGGAAAGGTTTTAACCATCCAGGTGCCTAGTTTATTTTTTTACGAATGGCTAGAAGAACACTATGTGGGCTTGCTTCGTAAAACAGTAAAAAAGCAATTGGGAGATGAAGGAAGATTAGAGTATAACATCGTGGTAGACAAGTCGTCTAACACAGGTTCTCCTTACACAACAAATATGCCCTCGAACGGAAATGGGGCGGAAGCAAAAATGCAATCAATGCCAATTCCTGTATCAATAAATAAGGATATCAAAAATCCTTTTATTATACCTGGATTGAAAAAACTAACTGTAGATCCACAGTTAAATCCAAATTACACTTTCGAAAACTATGTTGAGGGAGATTGTAATCGATTAGCACGTTCTGCAGGATACGCTGTAGCTGCAAAACCTGGTGGCACTTCATTTAATCCATTAATGATTTATGGTGGAGTTGGTTTGGGTAAAACTCACTTGGCGCAAGCTATAGGTAACGAGATTAAACGTAGTATGCCAGATAAGTTGGTTATCTATGTTTCTTGTGAAAAATTCTGCCAACAGTTTGTAGATTCATTAAAGAATAATACAATCAACGATTTTGTAAATTTCTACCAAGCAATGGATGTAATCATTATGGATGATGTGCACAACTTTGCAGGTAAAGAAAAAACTCAGGATATTTTCTTCCACATCTTTAATCACTTACACCAATCAGGTAAACAGGTTATCTTAACATCAGATAAAGCGCCGAAAGATTTAGCTGGGTTAGAAGAGAGATTACTAAGTCGTTTTAAATGGGGATTGTCTGCAGATTTGCAAGTGCCAGATTTGGAAGTTCGTATCGCTATTCTAAGAAAGAAAATGTATGCTGATGGTATTGAGTTGCCAAGCGATGTTGTAGAATACGTAGCACATAATATCGACAACAATGTACGTGAACTAGAAGGAGCAATGGTTTCGCTATTGGCACAGTCTACATTGAATAAAAAAGACATCGATTTAGCGTTGGCTAAACAGATGTTGAAAAACTTTATCAAAAATACTTCGAAAGAAATTTCAATGGAGTACATCCAGAAATTGGTGTGCGAATATTTTGAAGTTCCTGTTGATATGGTTAAATCACAAACTCGTAAACGCGAAATTGTACAGGCTCGTCAAATTTCAATGTATTTGTCTAAAAGCCATACCAAATCTTCATTAAAAACAATTGGAGCATTTTTTGGAGGCAGAGACCACTCTACAGTAATCTATGCATGTCAAACAGTTGAAGATTTAATTGAAACAGATAAAAAATTTAAAGCTTATGTTAACGATATTCAGAAAAAACTGAAAATGAGTTAAGGTAAATTAAAATATTAAATTTGAAAGCATCAGTTTACTGATGCTTTTTTTTATGACTCAAAATATGATTGAACTTTCAATATTATATACTGGTATTAAAACACATGATGGGGTAAAGATATACTTAGGCGACAAGCTTGTTGCACCTTTCTATTTTCCAATGGTTGTGCAATTTGACTTTAAAGAAAGCAAATTTGTTCTGACTACAACAGGAAAAAATAAATCACCTTATCGGAATTATCTTCTCGAAGACATGGCATTAAACCCAAGCTTACGCATTATTAGTAATTCTTTAATCTATCAAAGTGTTAAGGTTTCTGATTTGGTTAAAATAACGGTGAATAATATTAAGGATTCCTTGTTTAAGGAAGGAGATACTGTAAAAGTTGTTGAAGTAAATGAATGGAATGTTGTCGTGCAGTCGTTATCTAATGAAAATGTTAAAGCAACAATTCAATTTTACGATTTTTTAGAAATGTGGAGATATCAAGAATTTTAGAGTTGCATCAAGCCATAATACAAAGCGGCAACATGTAAAGCCTGGTCTATTTTGTTATCCTTTAAAAGCTGCTTTACTTCATCAATCGTATATTCTTCGACATTCAAAATTTCGTGTTCATCTAAATGTTGTTCGTGAGTTTTAACACCACCTTTTAATAGGTAAGTAAAGGTTTTGTTAGTTGATGTGGCAGGATTTGGATACAGTGTAGCAATTAGCTCACAGCTTTCAAAACTATAGCCAGTTTCTTCTTGTAACTCTCTTATTATTCCAGCTTGTGGTTCTTCGCCGTCATCAACAACTCCACCAGGTACTTCTAAAGAAATGATATCTGCTGCAAAGCGATATTGTCTAACCAGAATGATTTTGCCTTCTTTTGTCAACGCAACAGCGTTAGCCCAGTTAGGATATTCAAGTACGTAATAATCATCTTTAATACTTCCATTTTGCAATTTGCAAGTATCAACCCTTAAGGTAGCCCACTTTTCCTTTACTAAATACCTTGAAGCAATCTTTTGCCACTTTAAAATTTCCATATTTATAAATATTGCTGAATGATTTTTTGACGATGCATATTTACCAAATGCACAATTTTATGCTTGTTGGATAAGTGATCATAAATCAGATTCAATTTCGGTGCGATATTTTGATTTTGTTCTTCGCTACTGCCTAATTGATAATACAAGAATTCACTAAAAGAATCTAGTTTTTCAGCAGGGAGGTCAGATTCATCTAGCCATTTTTCAAAGGAGGAATCATCCTTATTATGTAGTATAGCGGTAGAAAGAGAAAAGCTATTCAACATTGTTTCATTAAACAGTAATTCTGCTTCATCTAACTTAAGCTCAAGTTTTAACCCCATTATTCTGGCTAAAACCTGAGCAAGCTTTTCTATTTCTGCTGTAATTAGATCCCTTCTGTACATATGTTATACTTGTATGTCAACTAAAATCGTAAATCAAACTTACCAACTACCACTGCTACCGCCGCCACCAAAACTTCCACCTCCAAAGCCACCAAATCCTCCTCCACCACTGCTTCCGCCTCCAAAGCTGCCACCAAATCCACCACCAGAACTTCTTCCGCCTCCTAATAACGAGCCCCACAAAATTGCTTCAGCAACGCCGCGGCCGCCAATTACTTGGTTTCCTCCGCCACCTCCGCCTCTCCTAATAACAACTGCGATGATAATAATGATGATGAGCACAATAAATCCTGCGCTGCCTCTGCCACCTCGTGAATTAGATTTTGGATTATCATTTTTGTATTCACCCTTAATTACCGAAATAATAGAATTAGTACCAGCATCAATCCCAGCGTAATAATCGCCAGTTTTAAAAAATGGTTTAATATCGTTTTCTATAATTCTTTTAGTGTAAACATCAGGTAAAGCGCCTTCCAAACCATATCCAGTTTGTATAGACATCTTTCTATCGCCAATGGCAACTAATAATATCACACCATTGTTTTTCCCCTTGCCGCCAATTCCCCATTTGCGACCAAGCTCCAAAGCATATTCATTAATATCGTAATCCCCAACTGTTTTTATTAGTACAACAGATATCTGATTCGAGGTTGAATCATCTAAAGCAACTAATTTTTGTTCTAGTTGTTGTATCTGACCAGCATTTAAAGTATTAGTATAATCGTTTACTAGCGTAGTTGGTTTTGCCGGAAATTCCTGAGCCGAAACAAGAAAAGAGCTAAAACTAAATAAGAGTAAGAGTGCTAATTTTTTCATTTTATTTGGTTTCATCTTGGTCCATATAAATAATATCATTCGGCAATTCATTTATATCACCACTTTGATAAGGGAAAAATAAAGCGAGTTTCTCGCCAGCAAGCGCTACTCCTGCAATAATTCCTTCAGCAAGATTGCCACTTAAGAAATGCGCTTTCATTGCAACCTGCGTAGTTTCCCAAAAATCATCAGGAACAACCGAATCAATCCCTCTGTCTCCGATAATGGCAAATTTGCGGTCAGCATGGGCAAGATAGATAAGAACACCATTATGCTGAGCTGTTTTATCCATTCCTAATTCTGCAAAATATTCAGTTGCTCTGTCAAAAGCACTTCCGTGACATGTTTTTTCAACGGCTATCCTTATTTCTCCTGAAGTTGCTTTTTCGGCATCTGCAATCGCATTGGCTATTAATTCTTGTTCTTCTGTTGTGAAAAGAGACATATGTAATGTTTTATAAAAGTAAAGGGTAATGAGTGTCTACAATTAAAACACACATTACCCTAATTATGTTATTTTACAACTAAAATGCTACAGTCGGTGCTTTTGCAGCTCCTGCATCAGCTTTGAATCCAGCTTTAGGTGCAAAACCAAATAGACCAGAAGTTAAGTTGTTAGGGAATGACCTAACTGTTGTGTTGTAAGCTTGTATAGATTCATTGAAATCCTTACGAGCTACCGTTATTCTGTTTTCTGTACCTTCCAATTGGGCAGATAAGTCTCTGAATTGTTCAGTAGCTTTTAACTCAGGATAGTTTTCAGTCAACACCATCAGCTTTCCTAATGCCTGAGTAATCTGTCCTTGAGCTTGCTGATATTTTTCAATGTTTTCAGCATTTAATTTATCAGGGTCAATAGTAATTTTGCTTGCGCTAGCACGAGCCTCGATTACTTTAGTTAAAGTTTCCTGCTCAAATTTGGCTGCACCCTTAACAGTACTTACTAAATTAGGTATTAAATCTGCTCTTCGTTGGTATTGCGCTTCAACTTGACTCCATTTAGTTTGAACATCAACATCTAGCTTAACTAATTTGTTGTATCCATTGCAGCCACTAAACAGGGCGATTAAAATTACAACTCCAATTATTCCAAAGATTACCGGTTTTTTCATTTCTATTTTTGTTTTTTAGGTTTCTATTTCAATTTAGATATCAATATTCATACCTTGTTACTAAAGAAGACAAAATACTGACAACTTGCCATAATGCTTCACTAATATAGTAAATAAAGCCTAATCGCAAATCTTGTCAAAAACTGTCAACTGTAAAGTGAAAACTGTATTTTTGTAGTATTCGAGAT
Organism: Pedobacter sp.; assembly: GCA_004295885.1. GTDB lineage: Bacteria > Bacteroidota > Bacteroidia > Sphingobacteriales > Sphingobacteriaceae > Pedobacter. The sequence continues at coordinate 11,556 of SEDG01000029.1, forward strand.
AAAAACTCGACATAACTATGCAAAAAGAAATCGAAATAACGCTTGCGCCAGAGCACATCGCTAATGAGCAAATCCTTCTTCAAAACCTTGCTGCCACTCTGAAGGTTGATATTTCTAAAATTAAACATCACGAAGTTCTAAAGCGCTCTATCGATGCTCGTTCGCGTAAAGTAATTTATCGCTTACAGGTAAGAGCATATATAAATGAGTCCCCAAATAAAGAAATTGCTACAATCACCTATAAGAAATTATCAGATGCTAAAACAATAATTATAGTTGGTGCTGGTCCTGCAGGACTATTTGCAGCTTTGCAATGCATCGAAAATGGGCTAAAGCCAATAGTAATAGAAAGAGGTAAAGATGTTAAACAGCGTAGAAGAGATTTAGCCGCTATTAATAAACAAGGCTTGGTAAATGCCGAATCTAACTACTGTTATGGTGAAGGTGGTGCAGGTACTTATTCTGATGGTAAGTTATATACCCGCTCAAACAAACGAGGAGATATTAATAAGGTATTACAAATTTTTGTGCAACACGGTGCTGATCAAGATATTTTAATTGATGCTCGTCCACATATTGGGACAAACAAATTGCCTCATATCATTACTGCGATTAGAGAAACCATTCAAAATGCAGGTGGTGAAGTTCTTTTTGATTCCAGGTTAACAGATTTTATCATTGATGGTGGAAAGATTAAAGGAATAGTCATCAATCAAGAACAAGAGCTATTATCAGATTCGGTTATTCTTGCAACTGGCCACTCAGCCAGAGATATTTATGAATTACTTCATCAAAAAAATATTTTAATCGAAGCCAAACCCTTTGCATTGGGCGTTAGGATAGAGCATCCTCAGCAAATTATAGATAATGCACAATATCATTGCGAAATAAGAAGTGAGTTTTTGCCCCCTGCATATTATAGTATGGTAGAACAGGTTAAAACAAGGGGTGTGTTTTCTTTTTGTATGTGCCCAGGGGGGATAATTGCTCCCTGCGCTACCGGAGAAGACGAAATCGTAGTTAATGGCTGGTCTCCTTCCAAGCGAAACAACCCTTTTGCCAATTCGGGCACCGTGGTTCAGGTTACCTTAGATGATGTTCAAGGTTACGACCCTTTAAGGATGCTAAACTTTCAATCTGAAATAGAACAACTAGCTTTTGAGGCTGGCGGTGGTAACCTTGTTGCTCCCGCACAGCGGATGATAGACTTTGTAGAAAACAGGTTGTCAATCGATTTGCCTAAAAACTCGTACTTGCCAGGAACAAAAAGTGTGATGTTAGATAATATACTGCCCGAGTTCGTGGCTTCTAGCCTAAAAGCTGCATTACCTTTATTTGGCAAAAAAATGAAAGGTTATTATACCAATGAAGCGATTTTAGTTGGTGTAGAAAGTAGAACTTCTTCCCCAGTACGTATTCCGAGAGATAAAGAAACCTACCAACATCCGCAAATTGACGGTTTATATCCTTGTGCGGAGGGAGCGGGTTATGCGGGTGGAATTGTTTCTGCCGCCATTGATGGCGTAAATTGTGCAAATGCCATTTTAAACAATTAACACGTTCTAACGTTATAACTATAAATTATCCTATTTATGATAAATTTAGTAGACGAACTCCAAAAAGCCTACAATGGCGATGCTTGGCACGGTAGCAATACATTGAGTTTGCTTGAAATCGCTAATGCAGAAAAAGTCTTTACGCACCCGATTCCAAATGCGCACTCCATTGCAGAACTTGTTTTGCATCTAATATCATGGACAGAAGAAGTGCTCGATAGAATAAACGGGGAAACCGCAAAAGAACCCACAAGGGGCGATTGGCCGATGCCTACAGAAATGTCAGAAACAGGATGGGATGAGATTTTGAACCAATTTAGGTCTGCCAATCAAAAGCTAATCAAAGCTTTAGACAAGTTTGAATCTCTCAGCTGGTCAAATGAAGTCAAGGACGAACGAATCCCTTCATTAGGATCAGGTGTCAATAATGCTAAACTTATTAACGGATTAATACAGCATCATGCTTACCATTCGGGCCAAATAGCCTTATTGTTGAAATTTTAATAACAGCTTATGAAAAAGACTTTAATTATAGGAGCGACTCCAAACGCAGATAGATATGCCTACAGAGCAGCACACATGTTAACTGCTAAAGGGCATCCGATTGTAAACATAGGGATCAAGCAGGGGGAAGTAGCTGGCGTTAAAATAGAAAAACCCGCTACTCCTTATAAAGACATAGATACCATTACTTTATATATAGGCCCAGATTTGCAAAATAATTATTATGATTATATACTAGAAACTAAGCCGAAAAGAGTAATCTTTAACCCGGGCACAGAAAATCCTGATTTCGAAAAAATGCTCGACTTACATAATATAGAACCGGTTGAGGCTTGTACATTGGTTTTATTAAGTATTGGTCAGTATTAGAAAAGCCAATGCTGTATGCATAATAACAGAAAGTCCCGCTAATCACTACAATCTTTTGCACTGTCGCCCTGAGAGTGGTCGAAGTATCTACAAGCAAAAGTATTTTTGTTGATGTCGTGGCAAAACGGTGTTCATCAGTTCCTTTTGCGCCTCAATGCACCATCCTTCAATATCAATAATAAACTTTTCCCGCTGTTTCTCATTGTGTTAGGTGTTTAAACACAAAAAAAGCATCACTTGGTTTTACATTCTTAGATTTTTTCCTACCTTTGCAACCCGCTACGGAGGTAACGAGGAAAGGAAAAAAGAGTGAGATCAGGAGGAGAGAGGATTGAGATAGGGGAGCACGGAATGCAAACAGCCGGGACGAAATAAGTTTCAAAAAAAACAAGAAAAGTTTGCAGGTTTAAAAAAGTTTCCTACCTTTGCAGTCCCAAACGAAACGGGAGCCAATCAACGGATGTTGAGGAAGCGAATAAGACAAGATTGAAACGGTGTGATTTTAAGTGAACGAACGGAACATCAAGAGACCGTTCGGGAATTCGAGACCAACATCGCAACACATACAGGCCACCGCGAGGCACGGCCGGAAAGTTCATTAAAGAGATATCATTTATACAACGCAGCGAGGCAATCAGGTACGGTTTGAA
>SEDG01000347.1 GCA_004295885.1 Pedobacter sp.
CATTACTAGTTTCTCCTTTTGCCAGTTTAGCAGGTAATTTCTGCATAGCTTGGTCGAAACGTACTTGTTCTATAGGTTTTAATAAATAATCGACCGCATTAACCTCAAACGCCTTAATGGCATATTCATCAAATGCGGTTGTAAAAATAACGGCAGGATGATTTTCTACCAGTTCGAGCATTTCAAAACCACTTATTTTTGGCATTTGAATGTCTAAGAAAATAAAATCTGGCTTGTGTTGGGTAATCGCCTTTAAGCCTTCGAAACCATCGCTACATTGGGCAACGATTTCAATATCTGGATACGATTTCAAATAGTGCTTAACCACATCCCTTGCTAAAGCTTCATCGTCAATTAGTATCGTTCTTATCATCTTTTTGAGGTATTTTAAGCGTAGTAATGTATAAATTATCGTTTTGCGTTTCTGTTTGAAGCAAATTGCTATCGGCAAATAACAAATATAATCTCCTTCTAATTGCCGACAAACCAAACCCAGTTCCCTTACTTGCCTTCATTTCTGCGTCGTAAGGGTTAGAAACACAAATAACCAATGCCTTATTTTCGAGTTTTACCCGCATGGTAATGGTGATGGCGGCTGATGTATTGTACAATCCAAACTTAATCGCATTTTCTACAATCGGCTGTAATAGCGTTCCCGGTAAGCATAAATTCAAAGTATCTTCTTCAATTTGCACATCAATATTTAACCGATGACTGAAGCGAACCTTTTCAATATCTAAATATAATTGAATATACTCCATTTCTTCGGCAACGTTTACCCACACTTCATCGTCTCGCTTCAACGTGCCGCGTAAAAATGCTGCTAGCTTGGTAATCATTGTTCCCGCTTCAGTTGGGTTTACAATGGTTAAGGCATAAACAGAGTTTAGGCTATTAAACAAAAAGTGTGGTTGTAGTTGGTGTCTTAATTTATTCAGCTCTGCTTCCTTTGCTAGGTTTTGAGCAGCTAATAGCCTTTCTTGGATTGCTGACTGCTCTTCTAGCCTGTACCAAAGAATATTAGCAAGGGCACACCAACCTAAACACAAAAAGACGATTAATGCTCTATAGGGAAGAGAGAATTTCAAAAAATCAAGATAATCTATCTCTCTGCTGAAAATGTAGCTTAAACCATACTTCGCCAAAAAAATAATTACTAAAGTAAGTACAATGGTGAGCAGCAACAAGAATAACATTTTTTCATTTTTAGGCTGATAATAGCCCAACATGTTACTTAGCGTTATACAGCCAATGGCCAATAGACCATTACTAATAATGCTATCGGCCGAGGCAATTTGCCAAGAAAAATCTAAGGTATAGTAAATTAAAAAGGCGCAAATCCCAATCCAACTGAGTAGTATAATGCTACAGACAGATTTGATTTGTTTTATGGATAAGGGAGTTGTTGTCAAAACGGGAGATTTAAGAATGTTGATTAATAATTTCTAATATCAACCCCACCGAACATCGCTATGCCTTTTATAATTAGTAATTTATTTGGTCCTTCAGCTAATGGCTGAATGCTCCTTTTATCATCTAAGCCTCCAAATATGGCTGTTACCTCAGATTTCACATGCCAGCCTGGAGGAATAATTATTTTACAACCGCCAAATATTGCCGTAACATCAATTGTAATTTCTCCTTCAAAATCTGCTTGCGTTAAGTTTAAATCGCAGCCTCCAAAAACAGCCGTAACTTCTCCACCTTTAAAGTTTTTGGTGTAAATAGTTTGATGGCTACCACCAAAAACATTCACAGAATCTATGTAATCGTTGCTACTCGTTTTTTTTTCAGCGTTTGGATTTAGATTTGGGTCTTCTGCTGGATTAGCCATATACGGATCATGTTCGCTAAGACTTTCTTTCCATCCCTCTTTTGTCCTTTGCCATCTTTTTCGTCTTTTTCCACACCCGTCTTGATTGAAATTGCTTTTTGGTTTCAAGATTAGGAATAAACCTAAAGCAATTATTAAGGCTGGCCATCCGATTTTATCGAAATTAATCACATCCTCAAATGCTTCCTTTAACGTAAAAAACGTGCCAATGATGATTAATATTAATCCATTTCCGTTTTTAAAATTGTGCTTAAACCCGATGAATAAACCAATTAAAATTAAAATGTTACTCCAGTGAAACAACCAGCTTGGTAAACCAAAACCAATGTTGTTTACCAACAAAAGTGAACCTACAACTATTATAATTAAACCAGCCCATAACTTGCCAGAATTGTTTATTGGTTCTTTATTTTCGTTTATATTATTATTTTCCATTTTCTTATGCTCTAATGTATATCCAAATGTAAGTCGAACTTTTGCATTACCAAACCTACCTTTGCTGTTTACAAGCTAATTCTCGGTAAAAAGCATTAATTAATCGGTAAGTATTTTTCTTATCCTATCAAAACCAAATGGCCAAGCGTTACAAATGATTAATTTAGGTTTACGATTGGTTAAATTACAGAAAATATTTTTTCAATTTTAATCGTAGCCTTGATAAACTAAAATCTTAACCCAAATGATGAAATCTATCTTAATAAGCTGCCTTACTTTATTGTTTTTATGCTCAAATCCTACCGATAGCAAATCACAAGGTAAAATAGAAGATTATCAACGAGCCGAACTATTTAATGGCTTAATGCAAAACAAAATATACCACGCCCCTACAAACATCAAATGGTTAACTGGTAAAAAGCAATATTTCTACAATATACTCACCGCAAAAGGTACCGAATATGTATTGGTGGATGTGAACAGCTTAACACAGACATCGGCTTTTGACCAAAATAGGCTTGCTACAGAGCTTTCTTCTGCTGCTAGTACCAAATTAGAAGCCTTTAAACTTCCAATTTCGAATGTGGTAATGAACAGTGATGCTACAGAATTAAGCTTTAATTATGACGGTAAACAATGGACTTATGACTTGGCAACATTTAAGTGCCGGGAAGTAGTAAGACAAGAAAATCAAAGGCAAACTGGGTATTCGGGCGACAGGCCGAGTGATGCTTTAGAGAAAAAAGTAAAATCCCCCGATGGGAAGTGGAATGCCTACATAAAAAATTATAACGTATATATAAAAGGGATAGAAGCAACAGCAAAGGAATTTCAATTAAGTTTTGATGGGTCTGAAGGAGAATATTACAATACAGAATTAGCTTGGTCGCCCGATTCTAAAAAACTAGCAACTTATAAAGTTCGTCCAGCTAAACCGCATTTGATTTATTTAATCGAATCCTCTCCTACTACGCAACTTCAGCCCATTCTTCAATCTAGAAATTATTTAAAACCTGGTGATGCACTTACCCAGATGCAACCTGCTTTATTTCTTACAGATGCGAAAAAACAAGTGGCTGTTGACCAAAATAAAATCCAATCGGGTAGTACGCAGTGTGATTAATGTAAATGAAAAAGAAAGGACTATTCTTTTTGAAGGTAGTGGAATGGAAAAAGGTCAGGATCCTTATTTCATTCAATACTACAAAATTAATTTTGATGGTACTGGATTAATAAAGTTAACTACTGAAGACGGCAACCATAAATCATTTTTTGCTGACGATTATAGTTCATTTATAGATACCTATTCTCGAATAGACAAAGCACAAATAACCGTTTTAAGAGATGGAAAAACTGGAAAAATATTAAAAGAGTTAGAGCAGGGAGATATTAACCCTTTACTTAAAATTGGATGGAAATTACCAGAAGTTTTTAGCGCAAAAGGCAGGGATGGCAAAACAGATATCTGGGGAATGATTATCCGCCCAAGTAATTTTGACCCTGCAAAAAAATACCCTGTCATAGAATATATTTATGCTGGTCCTCATGATTCTTTCGTTCCGAAAAGTTTTGTAAACGATTCTAGAGGTTCTTTACATGA
>SEDG01000348.1 GCA_004295885.1 Pedobacter sp.
ATTGCGCCCAATCAGATTGGAAAATATGGGCAGTTGCAAGAATGGTTGACGGATAAGGACGACACCACAAATAAACATCGTCACGTTTCTCATTTATGGGGAGTTTACCCTGGTGATGATGTGACTTGGGATAAAGATGCGAAAATGATGGAAGCGGCTAAACAATCGCTTTTGTACCGCGGAGATGATGCCACAGGTTGGAGTTTGGCTTGGAAAATTAATTATTGGGCCAGGTTTAAAGACGGTAATCACGCTATGACTTTGGTGAAAATGTTATTGAAACCAGCTGGCGAAGGAGTTTCTGGTTCTTACGTAAATCTTTTTGATGCGCATCCGCCCTTTCAAATAGATGGCAATTTTGGCGGTGCTGCAGGTATTGCAGAAATGGTAATGCAAAGTCACCAAGGATATATTGATTTATTACCCGCTTTGCCCGATGCCATTCCGTTTGGAGAAATTAAAGGGCTTTGTGCCAGAGGCGGATTTGAGTTGAATTTAAAATGGAATAACGGAAAATTGGAAAATATAGAGGTGAAATCTAAAGTTGGAGGAGCTTGTAAGCTTCGTTATAAAAACCAAATTATCAGCATTGTCACAAACGTAGGAGAGATTTATAAGTTGAATGGAGATTTAAAATTGCTTTAAAGTAATGAATGTAAGAATTGCTTTTCCTTAAGAATTATTTGGGCGTTTTAACACGCTTTCCGCTGTATCTTTTTGTCAGAAAAAGCCAAAAAGGATGCCGCTCCAATCGTTAACGCAAACAGTTCCAAAAAATAAGAATAGAAAATGAGACTAATCGAATTTAAGATATTAAAAAAATCATTTCAAAATACGCTATTAGCTGTTTTGGTTCTCATATCATTCGCTCCAAAAACTTTTGCACAAAACATTCGTAAAGATATTTTGCTCAATGCTAATTGGTTAAGCATAGCTGATGAAAAAAATAGCAACGCCTATAATGGATTTGAAAATAACACTTTTGAATCTGTCAATTGGAAAGCAGTAAACGTTCCGCACAATTGGGATCAATACGAAGGTTATCAAAGAAAACTACATGGCAATAAACACGGTTATGCTTGGTATAGAAAAACTTTTAAAAGCAATGAGGTTAAGGCTGGAAAGCGTTTCTTTCTTTACTTTGAAGGCGTAGGTTCTTATGCTACGGTTTGGTTAAATGGTAAAAAAGTTGGCTATCACGCAGGTGGAAGAACAACTTTTACTTTGGATGTAACATCAGTAATCAAACTTAACAATCAAGAGAATTTATTGGCAGTTCGAACAGACCATCCTGCAAATATTCAGGATTTACCTTGGGTAGATGGCGGTTGCTCAACTGAGCGAGGTTTTTCTGAAGGCTCACAACCAATGGGGATTTTTAGACCAGTGCATCTCATCGTTACAAATGATATAAGGATTGAACCTTTTGGTGTTCACATCTGGAATGATGACCAGATTTCAGAAAAATCAGCTGCGCTAAACTTTGAAACAACCGTAAAAAACTATGGAGCTAGTAGCAAAAACATAACAATCATCAACCAGTTGGTAGATGCAAATGGTAAAGTTGTAAAAGAATTAAAACGAATTGAAAAGATTGCAGCTGGAAAGGATTTAGAGATAAAGCAACAATCTGATAAGCTAATCAATCCTAACTTGTGGTCTTTAGAAAATCCGTATTTGTACACGGTTAAAACTAAAATCATAGAAAAAAATAAAGTACTTGACGAATTAAATACACCTTATGGCATTAGATGGATTAGTTGGCCAATAGGCGATAAAGCAAATCAGAAAGTATTCTTGCTAAATGGAAAACCTGTTTTTGTCAACGGGATTGCAGAATATGAACATTTAATTGGTCAAAGTCACGCTTTTAGTAATGAGCAAATTCGCTCTCGTGTAATGCAAATCAAATCTGCTGGCTTTAATGCCTTCCGCGATGCGCACCAACCACATAATTTACTTTATCAAACCTACTGGGATAAATTGGGTATCTTGAGTTGGACACAAATGGCTGCTCATATTTGGTATGACACACCCGAGTTTAGAAAAAACTTTAAATCGTTATTAACAGATTGGGTTAAAGAGCGTAGAAATAGTCCTTCGGTAGTTTTATGGGGCTTAGAAAATGAAAGTACATTACCAGAAGACTTTGCTAGAGAATGCACAGAGCTGATTAGAAAGTTAGACCCAACAGCTTCCTCGCAACGAAAGGTAACAACTTGTAATGGTGGTAAAGGAACCGATTGGGATGTACCTCAAAACTGGACTGGAACTTACGGCGGTAACCCGTTAACCTACGGTGAAGATTTGCAAAAACAGGTTTTAGTAGGCGAATATGGCGCTTGGCGAACGTTGGATTTACATACATCAGACCCTCAAATTAAAAACCCTACGCATACCGAAAACTACATGGCAGAGTTAATGGAAACTAAAGTTCGATTAGCTGAAAGTGTAAAAGATAAAACGGCAGGACATTATTTTTGGCTGTACAGCTCTCACGATAATCCAGGCAGAGTACAAGGTGGCGAAGGTTTAAGAGATTTGGATAGGGTGGGGCCAGTAAATTACAAGGGAATGTACACGCCTTGGGAAGAGCCAACCGATGTTTACTATATGTTCAGGGCATATTATGCGCCTAAACAAACCGAACCGATGGTTTATATCGTCTCCCACACTTGGCCAAATCGATGGTCAACAACTGGTGTAAAAGACAGCATTACCGTTTATTCCAACTGCGATGAAGTTGAATTGTTTAATGATGTTAATCAGCAATCTTTAGGTAAAAGAACTAGAAAAGGGGTTGGAAGTCACTTTCAATGGAATAAACCGAATATCCAATACAACGTGCTTTATGCTGTTGGTTATGTAAATGGAAAGGCTGTAGCGAAAGACTATATTGTATTAAATAACTTGCCTAAAGCCCCAAATTTTAAGAATTTAATTGAGAATTCAAATGTTAATGAAGCTACAAAAGGTTATCATTATTTGTATCGTCTAAATGCAGGCGGACCGTCTTATACCGACCAATTTGGTAAAGTTTGGACTAATGACCAGCAACTAAATGCTAATGCTAGAAATTATGGTTCCACATCTTGGACGGCCAACTTCCCAGGTGTTCCTTCTTTTTTTGCTAGTCAGCGACGAACTTTCGACCCAATAAAAGGAACGGCAGATTGGAAATTATTTCAATCATTTAGGTATGGAAGAGACCAATTAAAATTTCATTTCCCAATTCCTGCAGATGGAGAATATCTTGTAGAATTGTATTTTATAGAACCTTGGTTAGGTGTTGGAGGCGGAATGGATGCTAAAGGAATGCGCTTATTTGATGTAGCCGTCAATGATAAAACAGTCATCAAGGA
>SEDG01000349.1 GCA_004295885.1 Pedobacter sp.
GATGGTGTCTTACAACCAGAAGAAAGTGTTTTCAAAATGAAAATGGATGGAATGAAAAAAGTGTTAGACCTAAATTTATGGGGCACTTTAATTCCAACTCAAATTTTTGGAGAAGCAATAGCCGAAACTGGAAGAGGAAGTATTGTAAATATTTCTTCAATGAACTCTAAAAAAGCAGTAACCAAAGTATTAGGTTACAATATGGGTAAAGCTGCTGTAGACTGTTATACACAATGGTTTGCTGTAGAATTGGCGAATCGTTATGGAGATAAGATTAGAATGAATGCATTGGCTCCAGGCTTTTTCTTAACCGAACAAAATAGAAACTTGTTAACTACACCAGATGGTTTTACACCTCGTGGTCAATCGGTTATTAAACAAACTCCTTTTAAACGTTTTGGCGACCCAGATGAATTAAAAGGCGCTTTAGTTTGGCTATTGAGCGATGCATCTCAGTTTGTAACTGGAGCAATGATTTGCGTAGATGGTGGCTTCTCTATTTTTAGTGGAGTATAAGAGAGGAAATAGGGAACAAGAAAATTGATTAGTAGAGAATTGGAAATAGGCAAGAAAGTAGTAGGAAATATACAATTTGTATGGGCATTTAGTCTATTCTCTATTTTCTATTCCCTATTCCCACAAAAATAACAACACTGTGAAAAAATTTTTAGACGAGAACTTTTTATTGCAAACTGAAACAGCACAAACGTTGTATCACGAGTTTGCAAAGGATATGCCGATTATTGATTACCATAATCATTTAATGCCAGACCAAATTGCGCAAGACAAAAACTTTGAGAACATTACTCAAGTTTGGCTTTACGGCGACCATTATAAATGGAGGGCAATGCGTTCAAACGGTGTTGATGAATATTACATCACTGGGGCGGCATCTGATTGGGAGAAATTCGAGAAATGGGCAGAAACCGTTCCTTATACGCTAAGAAACCCACTTTATCACTGGACACATTTAGAGTTACAACGTTATTTCGACATCCACGAAGTTTTATCTTCCGCCAATGCGAAAAAAATATACGATGAGTGTAATGCCAAATTACAAACCAAGGAATATAGCGTACAGGGTTTATTACGTAAAATGAACGTGAAAACTTTATGTACCACAGACGATCCTTTGGATAATTTGGAATATCATCAACAAATAAAAAATAGCAATGCTGAAGTTGTGGTTTTGCCTGCTTTTAGACCAGATAAAGCAATGAATGCAGATGATGTTGCAGGTTTAAATACCTACATAGATAAATTGGCCGCCTTAACTGGAACAGCAATTGCTGATTATGACACTTACTTGTCAGCCTTAAGATCTCGCCACGATTACTTTGCTGAAAATGGTGCGTCAGTATCTGATCACGGTTTAGAGCAAATTTATGCTGAAGATTTTACTGATGAAGAAATCAAAACTATCTTCTTAAAAATTAGAAAAAACGAAGCAATTAGTTTAGCAGAAAATTTGAAATTCAAATCAGCTATGCTATTTCAATTCGCACTTTGGGATCACAAAAGAGGTTGGGTTCAGCAATTTCACTTAGGTGCAATTCGTAATAATAATGATCGTTTGTTAACTTCATTAGGTCCAGATACTGGATTTGATTCTATTGGCGATTTTCCCCAGGGAAGAGCATTATCTAAGTTTTTAAACAAATTAGATTTGAACAATAAATTGGCAAAAACCATTTTATATAACTTAAATCCGGCAGATAATGAGTTGTTCGCAACTATGATTGGTAATTATCAAGATGGTACCGTTGCTGGTAAAGTACAATGGGGTTCTGGTTGGTGGTTTTTAGACCAGAAACAAGGAATGATTAACCAAATTAATGCCTTATCTAATTTAGGCTTGCTAAGTCAATTTGTAGGGATGTTAACTGATTCTAGAAGTTTCCTTTCTTATCCTCGTCACGAATATTTTAGACGTATTTTATGCGATTTATTCGGTACTGATGTAGAAAACGGAGAATTGCCATATGATAAAGAGTGGTTAGGGAACGTAATCCAGAATATCTGCTTTAATAATGCTAAAACCTATTTCAATTTCTAATTATGGGTAAAGTTTTAAGTTATGGGGAACTCTTATTGCGTATTTGTCCAGATGGAGATGGAGAATGGTTAGCGGAAAATAAATTGCCTTTTTATGTTGGTGGAGCAGAATTAAATGTTGCAACAGCATTGGCTCTGTGGGATATTCCTTCTGCTTATTTCACCGCTTTACCTGAGAATTTTATGTCTGAGCAAATCATCGGTTACATGGATGCTCGCCATATCGATACCTCTAAAACTCATCACGGAGGCGACAGAATAGGATTATATTACTTGCCAAAAGGAAAAGACTTAAAAAATGCAGGTGTAATTTACGATAGGGCGAATTCGGCCTTTGCGATGTTACAGACTGGAACGATTGATTGGGATAAAGTATTAGATGGTGTAACTTGGTTTCATTTTAGTGCCATTTGTCCAGCTTTAAATCAGGCAGCTGCTAATGTTTGTCTGGAAGCGGTTAAGGCTGCAAGTGCAAAAGGAATTACAATTTCTATTGACCTAAATTTCCGTGCTAAATTATGGCAATATGGAAAGCAACCATCAGAAATTGTGCCTCAATTAGCAGCATATTGCGATTTAATCATGGGTAACATTTGGGCAGCAGAAAAAATGTTGGCAATACCTGTTCCAGAAGGCATTGTAGAAGTTGATGATAAAAATACTTATCTTGAACAGGCAAAGAAGACTTCTGAAGAAATTATCAAACAATATCCTAAATGTAAATGGGTGGCAAATACTTTCCGCTTCGATTACAAACAGGGAATTAGATATTACACAGCACTTTATACCGATAACGAACTATTAGTTTCAAAAGAATATCTTTCTGAGAAAATATTAGATAAGGTGGGGAGTGGCGACTGTTTTATGGCTGGTTTGATTTATGGTTTTTATCAAGGTAATAGTCCCTTAGATACCCTAAACTTCGCAACAGCAGCAGCTTACAATAAATTATATATACCTAGCGATGCAACAACAGCAACAGTTGCAGACGTTAAAAAAACATTAGCAGAAAATGACTAAGGATAAAGAAACAACAATAGCGGCAATCAAAAATCAAGGAATGTTGCCTCTTTTTTATTACGAAGATGCACAGGTAAGTTTAGAAATTGTTCGTGCTTTATACAAGGGTGGCGTTCGTGTTTTTGAATATACCAATAGGGGTAAAGCTGCATTAGAAAACTTCAAGTTTTTAAAAAAAGCGTTAAAAACTGAAATGCAAGATTTGTTTTTAGGTATCGGTACAATAAAAAACAAAAAAGAATTAGCGGATTTTTTAGCAGCTGATGC
>SEDG01000350.1 GCA_004295885.1 Pedobacter sp.
GTGTGGTAAATTAGACCCGTCATCTCGACGGAGCATAGCGACGAGAGACCTACTAACTAGAACCTAAATAGATCTCTCCTATCGTCGAAATAAGGTCGATTTAATTCCTCGGCTGGTGTCCTCATCAGCCGAAACTTGTTGTCTTACTTATCAAGCAAAAACTAATAAACTCGTTCAGATTCCATCAACTTCAAATGGCTAATCGCACCAAAATGCATTGCATCTTTCTCTAAAATTTTATCAAAAAATATAATCGCTTGTTCTTTTTTCCCCAAGCCCATCAATCCGAGCGCTGTCATGTAAAAACAATGTAATTGATTTCGCAAATCCATGTCATCATCAAAAACTAACAAGTTTGGTAACGATACTGCAAAATAATCTAATACAACTTTATCATTTTGATGAGCAGTCCCATAAGCAATTAAATTATCGAAGATGACTTTTGCTTTAGTTTCTTCTCCCAATTTAAGCCAAGCCAATCCTTGATAAAATATTTTGTCGGGCTGTTGGTCGTTATAAAACATGGCAGCACCAAGTTCAGTACTCCCCGATGTGGCTTTTACAAAATTAGTCTTGGCTTCAAGGCTATTTCCCAATTTTTCATGAGCAATGCCCATCCAATAGAATATATCATTTTCCGCCGTCCCATATAATTTACCTTCGCCAAGGTTATGCGGATAGGTTTGTGCTTTGGTCAAAAGTTCAATTGTTAATTCATAATTGCCAGACATCAACTCTTGTTTTGCCCATTCTACAAGAGAAAATAGGTATTGCCCAGATACCCTTCCTTCCCCACCTTCCCATGGATGAAACTTTCTTGCTATCAATAAATCGTAGGTTTTTGTATAGTCACCACTGAAATTATAAATCGACAATCTTTCTAAATAAAGGTCATCACGTTGTATAACAGTTTCCAAATGTTGCTCTAAAAACCTTAGTCTCTCAACAGGCGTTTTATTGACGCGTTTATAAAGCTGGTCTAACTCCATCAAAACCCTTGCATCTTTCTGATCTAATGAAAAAGCTAATTCAAATTCATCAATCGCCAGAGTTCTTTCTTGACTTTTATTAAAATAAGCAATCCCTAAGTTTCGGTGTACTGTCGGGAATTTTTTATCAAGCGCAGCGGATTGTTCCCAACAGGCTATCGCCTCGCTATACTGGCGCTTATCGTACCAAAGGTTACCCAGATAATAAGGCGCTTTTGAATCTGAAGGATTACTTTCTATTGCATATTTCAGAATAGAAATATCCACCAGGCGATTAGGAAAACAAAGATAAGACGATGCCTTCGCAGCCTTCGAAAATAAGTCTGTTGCCTTACTCACTTCATTTAACTTAGCCGCAAAAAATGCCAAGTAATAATAAACCATTGGTGATGTCTCTTCGCCAATTGCATATTCAAGCAACTGACTAGCTTCTAGATAAAGGCCTGCAGCTGCATAATCTAAGGCATATTCCATCAGATTTTGAGTGTTCCCATTATTTAGCTCGAGCATTTCTTCAAGGTATTTGGCTGCCTGTTCTTTTTGCCCAATTGCTTCGTAAATTAGGATGCGTTCATGCATCACTCCAAGGTTAAATCTATCTCTGTCAAGTGCTTTGCTGCAAACGTGTAAGGCTTGTCCCCACTCTTTTGCAAAACGCAATAACACAGCTTTTAAAACCCAAGCCCTGCCATTGCCCATATTTCTATCCAACGCTTGATTAATATGCTCCAAGGCTTGTGTACAATCACCTCGTGAAATATCAATTTGAGCCACAGCAAAAAATGCAGCATCTTGCCAAGCCTTACTCCATGTTGCTTTATAAAAAGCTGTATAGGCCTCATCGGTTCTGCCCTGATAGTGCAAGCATAAACCTAAATTATAATGGGGCTCACTGTCATAAGGATTAGGGTTTCTGCTAATGGTTCCTGCCACTGCTTTTCTTAAATAGCTTTCTGCCGTAGCAAATTGGCCGCGTCTTAAATACCAAGCGCCCAGCCCGTTATTGCAACGGATGTCTTTTTCATCTCTTTGTAAAGCTTCCTCATAATAAGGTACAGGACTAAAAGTAGCATGGCGATATTGCTCTAGATGCTGTGCAATTAAAAAGAGCTGTTCATTATTTTCTACTTCAAAGGGTGGTAAAGCTGGTTTAGCCGCCTCAGGCATTTCATTCTGCTTGATTTTTGAGGGCTGATATTTAATCAACTCTTTTCCTTTGGCATCCAAAACTACCAAAAGAAAGGAGTTTTCATCAATTGCTAAAGAAACTGGAATTCTTTCTTCAAAAATCTCCTCAGGAATTAAGTCTATTTTTACATTTAACTTCACTTCCTCGTCTATAGCAAATTTCACAGTACAATTAGGCTGAACAGAGGTAACCATAATCTTAATAATAACTTCCTCAGCCAAACGCTCAATGGTTAACAAAACATCTTTTGTAGCATTTTTAACTTGTCCTAATTCTCGATAAGGCAAAAAATACTGCGTAAACGTCTTCTCTTCATAAGGCATTAACCACGAAAAATCAGGCTGATTATCGGTAAACACGCCCGTCATTAATTCTATGTATGGCCCGTCTTCGTCTGTTAAGTTTCTATCCCAAGCCTGCCCAAAATCGCTATGCCCCCAAGTCCATTGTTTTTTACCTGGCGAAACGTGATGATTAGCCACATGCAATAGTCCACCTTTGGTATCGTGCTCATAACCACCCATGAAATCGTACTCAGAATTTATGGCCATGTAAGAAGTAGGCACAGGGATATTTTTATATCTAGAAATATCTGTCCCAGGTGAATAATCTACCTTGTAATAAGTGCCCGTAGCAATTGGAAAGGAAGAAACATCTCGTTTGCCATGGTCAAAAACGGCGTTCACATCTGGTGGAAAAATTGACTGATAATCATCATTAACCTTTACGGCTGGATTTGCCCACCATAAAAAGGTTTGAGGCAACGAAGTTCTGTTATACAATTTTGCCTTGATTTCAATATAGGCCTTATCAGGATGTAGCGTAAAACCCACCATTCCTTTAGTGCCGAACATCTTTTCGATCTCGTTAATCCAAACTGTTCTACTCCCATCACTATTCTCGCTGATATCAAAATCTACAGGCTCAAAAGTGCTTGGTCTATGGTGTTGCGGCCAGTTAAATTCGATTCCGCCAGATATCCACGGACCAGTTAAACCAACAAGCGCTGGTTTAATCACTTGGTTATAGTACACAAAGTGACGTTCTTTTAATTTATCGTAAGCCATTTGGATTCTGCCACCTAATTCAGGCAAAATCATCACTTTAAGATATTTGTTCTCTAAAAATAAAGCCTGATAAGCCTTATCCTTTTTTTCGTCTTC
>SEDG01000030.1 GCA_004295885.1 Pedobacter sp.
TTAGATAACATTAATGCTGGTGTTTTAAGGAGATATCAAAATTATAACGGACCGGAAGGTAACTCTAAAACATCGCAACAATCTCGTGATGAGTTAGGTATTGAAAACTCTGCCTCTACTTCTTTGCCAGATGGTGAAGACATCAACAGAGATAATAACATGACCCAGTCTGATGAATATTTTCAGTACAAGATTTCTATGCGTCCTGGAGATTTAGAAGTGGGCCAGAATTTTGTAACAGACAAGGTAGTGTCTCAAGTAAAATTGGCTAATGGTCAAACACAAAATGCAACTTGGTATCAAATTCGTATTCCGTTAGCTCAATATCAACAAAAAGTAGGTGGCATTCAAGACTTTAAATCTATCAGGTTTATAAGGATGTTCATGACAAATTTTGCAGATACAGCTGTATTGAGATTTGCGAAAATACAATTGGTTAGAGGAGAATGGCGCCAATACAATGCTAAAAATCAAGCTATAAATGTAATTGCAGATCCATCTCTTTTACCAGCTCCACCGGATGGATCTACTATTGAAGTGGCTACTGTAAATATCGAAGAAAACGGAAAGCGGTCACCAATACCTTATGTTATCCCTCCAGGAATAGAAAGAGAACGTGATTTTAGTAACTATCGCGGAGACACTCGCCAAAATGAACAATCTTTAGCGGTTATTATTAAAGACTTAAAGGATGGTTATGGTAGGGCAGCTTTTAAAACAGCCATTAACGATTTTAGATCTTACAAGCGATTAGAGATGTACATCCACTTAGAAACAGTGGGCGAAGTAACTATTGCAGATAGTCATTTAAGTGCGTTTTTACGTATAGGAACAGATAATCAAGATAACTACTACGAGTACAACCAGCCTTTAAAAGTAACTCAGCCTGGTACCAGTGATCCTTATGCCATCTGGCCAGATCAGAATAAAATGGATATCCAATTAGAGTTATTTCAAAAAGCAAAAACAGCTAGAAATAATGCCCGAACTACTGGAGGTTTGCCTTGGCCTATTAACGTTCCTTTTACTTATAGCGATGGAAGAAATACGATCATTGTAAAGGGACAGCCAGATATGAGTAAGGTTAGGGTTTATATGTTAGGCTTAAAAAATCCATTGCGTAACCTTGCTTCGCCAGCTGGCGATGATGGTTTGCCAAAATCTGCGCAAGTATGGTTTAATGAACTGCGCTTAACAGAGTTTGATGAAAGGGGAGGTTGGGCAGCAACGGCTAGAATGAATGCAAAATTGGCAGACTTTGCTGATTTAAACATTTCAGGCAGTAAATCGACCATAGGTTTCGGTTCATTAGAGAAAAAGGTAAGCGAACGTAATAGAACTGATAACGAATTTTTTGATGTCTCATCAAGTATCGAGTTGGGCAAGTTTTTACCGCAGAAAACTGGAATTAAAATTCCAATGTACATCAGTTATTCGAAACAGATTTTAACGCCACAATTTGACCCACGTACTCCAGATATAGAATTAAAAAATGCCTTAAATGCCTCTAATAGAGCACAAAAAGACTCAATCTTAAATTTCGCACAGGATTACACCACTAGAAGCAGTATTAACTTTACCAATGTGCGTAAAGAACGAGCTGCTGATGACACAAAGACTCATCTTTGGGATATAGAAAACTTTAACGTTACCTACGCTCAAACCAAATTTGCACACCGTGATTTTATTAACGAAACAAGTATACAGCATACATACAAAGCATCCTTAGGATATAATTATGCTGGTTCACCAAAAAGCTATCAACCATTTGATAAAATTATAAAGTCGAATACGCTTAGGTTGTTAAAAGATTTCAACTTTACATTAATGCCAAAATCAATTAATTTCAGGGTAGATGTAGATCGTTTTTATGCTGAAAATACCTTGAGAAATAACGATCCAAATAATTATATTCCTATCAATACCACCTTCAATAAAAACTTTTTAGTGTCTAGAATTTATGGGATTGCTTGGGATTTAACCAATTCATTAAGCCTTGATTTTGATGCGACCAATTATTCAATTATCGATGAACCAGAAGGTAGAATTAATGGATTAAAGCGAGATACGCTTTGGCAAAACCTTAAAACATTAGGCCGTACAACAGATTATAGCCACAACTTAAATATTAGATATACTTTACCTATTAATAAAATACCCGGATTAGATTGGGTTACGGTTGCAGCAACTTATGGAACAAACTTTAACTGGCAAACAGAACCATTGTCGACTTTAAGAGATCCGAATATTAATTTAGGAAATACCATACAAAACTCTAGAACGATTCAAGTAAATCCTACCTTAAATTTCATTAGCCTCTATAATAAATTTGGGTTCATTAAACGAAGTGCCAATAGCACAGATACAGTTAGGAAATTTAGTGATGCATTAATTGGATTATTAACTAGTATTAGAAATGTAAACGTGGCTTTTACCCAAACAAAAGGAACTTTTATCCCAGGGTATTTACCTAAAACAAGATATTTTGGTATTGATAATACAGGAGCGCCAGGTTTAGGTTTTGTGTTTGGCAGTCAGGATGATATTAGAGAAAGAGCGTTGATAAACGGTTGGTTAACTACCGATGAATTACAAACACAACTCTACATTAATACCTTAAGGGAGGATTTTCAACTAACAAGTACTTTAGAGCCTTTAAAAGATTTTAAGGTTACTTTAAGTGCCACCAAAAATAGAACACTGAACTATTCAACCAATTTTAGGTATGATAACAGCATCAAGAACTTCAGGGATTTAAGTCCGACTACAACTGGAGATTACAGCGTATCCATCATCACTCTTGGTACAGCGTTTAAAGATAAAAATGGCAGTAAGGTTTCTAGCCTGTTTAATCAGTTTATGGCGAATAGGCAAGTTGTTTCTAACCGATTGGGTAATGAAAATCCTAATTCGAATGGTACTACTGGCGGTTATGCAGATGGATATGATAAAAACTCACAAGATGTAATCATTTCTTCATTTATTGCTGCGTATACTGGTAAAAATGCTGGGACGGCGAGGTTGAGCAGCTTGCCTAAAATTCCATTACCAAATTGGAGGATTGCTTATGGTGGTTTGTCTAAAATTCCATTTGTGGCGAATAGATTTTCGGAATTAAGTTTAAGACACGGCTATCGTTCTACTTACAGCGTTAATGGTTTCAATAGCCTGTTAAAATATCAAGAAAATAACGGTTACGTAAGCGCAAGAGATGTTACACAGAATTTCTTACCATTATATCAGTTTGCTCAAGTAAGTATTTCCGAGCAATTTGCACCTTTAATTGGAATTGACACAAGATTGAAAAATAATTTAACAGCCAATTTTGAGATCAATAAAACCAGGATTATGGCTTTGAGTTTATCTAATGCGCAGTTGGCACAATTATCAGAAAATAACTTAGTATTTGGTTTAGGTTATCGGACAACGAAATTCAGGTTTCCATTTGGTTGGTTTAGTCAGCTAAAAATGGATAACAATATGGATTTTAAATTGGATGTTGCCGTTAGGGATAACAAAACTGTTATTTACAGAGCTGATATAGCCGAAGCTGAAGTTTCGTCTGGGGCTAAAAACATAACACTCAGACCTAGCGTGGATTATGTGTTAAATCAGCGATTTAATATTAAATTATTTTACGATTCTAATATCACTAAGCCTTACACCTCTCAATCATTCAATACTTCATTTAGCAGTTTCGGATTTAGTTTACGCGTAACACTGAATTAGTAATTGTTATAAATGGGTATTATAATTACCTTTGAGGCAAGCTAGTTTTGCTAGCCTACTTAATATACCAAAAAACATAAAATTTAAAAATAAATACAATGAACTTTCCATCAGAATTAAAATACACAAAAGATCACGAATGGGTTAGCATTTCTGGCAACGAGGCAACAATTGGTATTACTGATTTTGCACAACGTGAACTTGGTGACATTGTTTATGTTGATATCAACTCAGTAGGTACGGAAGTAAGTAAAGAAGAAGTTTTTGGAACTATTGAAGCTGTAAAAACTGTATCAGATTTGTATATGCCTGTTACGGGAACTATTTTAACGGTGAATGATGAGTTAAATAATGGTCCTGAGTTGGTTAACTCTGATCCTTATGGCAACGGCTGGATCATTAAAATTAGCATTTCTAATTCAGCAGAACTTGATGGCTTATTAAGTGCTGATGATTATAAAGCTTTAGTTGGCGCATAGTTGAAAAAGGACTACAAAGTATTAAAATATCAGATATGGTCTATTGTTTGGACCATAGTTATTTTAATACTTTGTAATATTGAAATGCCTGATACAAAAGATACCCTCTTTTTTGAAGGCTTTGATAAAATGACCCATTTGGGTTTTTTTTATATTTTAACAATCTTGCTGTTTTACGGAAAGATTAAGTATCAACATAATTTTAGTTTTCGCTCGCTCACCATCTTTAAAGTAATTGTTATTAATGCAATAATTGGTGGTGGAATAGAGTTGTTGCAGTGGAAGGTTTTTACTTACAGGTCTGCAGAATGGTGGGATTTCGGTTGTGATATGCTTGGTGCGTTTATGGGCGTTTTCAGTTATATCTTGCTACATTTATCTAATTATAATGAAAAGGTTTAAGGGCTTATTGGTTTTAGTATTGGCTTTCTGTTTAAGTTCTTGCAGCTTATTTAAACCATCTTGCAACTGCCTAAAAATGCCTAGAAACCATTACAAAGCTCAATATTAACTGCTCAACTCTTTAAAATTGCCTCCTTATTATTTGCAACTGTAACGATAAAGTTAGTTGTATTTAAATTGTTACCCTCTTTTTAACACACATTAACAAACTTTTAGGGCTATCTATAGTCTGATAGGTAACTTTACAAAATATTATAAAACAGAAATGAAGAATTTTTTACAAAGAACAATAATTGTTGCCCTACTATTTATTAGCTATACGGCGGCTGCCCAAAACAACGGGTCTGCAACTGGTAAGGTATTAAATGGTAAAGATAAATCACCAGTTGATTACGCCTCAGTAGCGGTAAAACGCTTAAGTGATTCAGTTACCGTGGGAGGTACAAACACAACACAAAACGGAAGCTTTACCGTTAGCGGATTAGCTCCAGGAAAATATAAGTTATACGTAGTTTATATAGGTTTAAAATCTATTAACCAAGAATTTGAGATTACTGCGGCCGCACCTTCAAAAAACTTTGGCAATTTAACAATGGAAGACACTGGCGTAACCTTAAAAGGCGTTACCATTCAAGGTGAAATTCCTCCTGTTGTAGTTAAAAAAGATACTTTAGAATTTGATGCTAAAACCATTAAGGTAAAGGAAAATGCAGTGGTTGAGGATTTATTGAAAAAAGTACCTGGTGTAGAAGTTTCGAAAGATGGTACTGTAACCACACAAGGTGAAACCATTAAACGTGTTAAAGTAGATGGAAAAGACTTTATGGGTAGTGATCCCTTATTGGCAACGAGAAATTTACCTGCTGATATGGTTGATAAAATTCAGATTATTGATGATATGTCTGACCAAGCTAAGTTTTCTGGCGTAGATGATGGAAATCGTGAGAAAATTATTAATATCACTACAAAAAACGGCGTTAAAAATAAAGGTTTCGTAGGTAATAACACGGTAGGTTATGGAACTGACGATAGATATGATGTAAATCTAAGTGTGACTAGGTTCAACGAAAACCAACAGATTTCATTAATCGGGCAATTTAACAACGTAAACAAACAAAATTTTGGTGGTGGCGTTGGTGGTGGCGGCGGTGGCCGAGGAATACAATTTTCTACAGGTGGCGGTGGTCAGCAAGCTGGTATTACAACAACTAATGCAGCTGGTTTAAACTTTGCGGATACCTATAAAAATGGCACTCAAGTTAATGGTAGTTATTTCTTTAACAAAACATCGTTATTTAATACCAATAATACATTTTCTCAAACTTTCTTAGGAAATAACACAAATTCAAATAGAAGCGATTTAAATAGCACAACAGAACGTTTAAATCATAGATTGAACTTTACTATTGATACAAAAATCGATTCTAGTATTTCACTTAGAATTCAACCAAACTTATCATATACTGATAATAGTGCAAACAGTGTTCAAAATTATAATCGAACTTCTTTAATTGGTAATGCAATTGGTGTTCAAAAATATAATTCGAATTCAAAATCCCCTTCATTAAGCAATAACTTGTTAATTAGAAAGAAATTTGCACGTAGAGGCCGTACTTTGTCGCTTAACGTGAACACAAGTTATAATGATAATGATGCCGATAATTATAATATCAACCCAGAGACCTTAACTTCTCCAAGTAACTTGGTTACCCAAAGAAACCTTAACCAGTTAATTGATAATAACGCTATATCTTTCAATAATACTTCGAGATTAGTTTATACCGAACCTTTAAATAAAACATTAAGTTTAGAATTAAACTATCAGGGAGGTTTTGCGTATGATAATCAACAGAGATTTGTGTACGATTTTAATAATACTACGCAACAATATGATGTTGTTAATGTTGATTTCAGTAATGAATTTGAAAACAAAACATTGACTAATGCGTTGGGCTTCAGTTTTAACAAAAACGAGAAGAAATACAACTGGAATATCGGTTTAGCAGCACAACAAACTCATCGTGAAAACGAGAATTTGACATCTAAAAATGTGTTTACTCAAAACTTTATTAATTTAACGCCATCAGCTACTTTCAGGTATAATTTCAGTACTACAAAACGCTTAAATATCAGATATGATGGTCGTACAAATCAGCCTTCAATTAATCAGATACAACCTATTCCAGACAACACAAATACACAAACAGTATTATTAGGTAATCCTAACTTAAAACCATCATTTGCCAATACATTAAGGGTATTCTATAATAATTTCGACTTTAAAAGCTACCGTACGATGTTTATTGGGGCTTTTATTACACAGACGTTTAATGCATTTGCAAACAGTCAGTCGTTGATCACTAATCAAGCCGATCCAAATTATGGTAAAATAGCAAATAGCTATGTAAACGTTGATGGTAATTTCAATGCAAATTTATTCGGTAATTTAGGGCTGCCACTTATAAAAGGTAATAAATTAACGTTGCAAATTAACGCTGGTGGTAGTTATGCAAAAAGTACAAACATCACTACCAATTTAGAAAACATTACAAAAGAGATCAGCCTTACAAATGGTTATAAATTGGTATCTAATTTAGATAAGCTAGATATGATAGCTGGTATTACCGGAACAATGTCTAAAGCCAATTATACTATTGGTAACAACACAACTTTTTATAGAATTGCCCCAAACATTGATATCAGTTATTTGTTCCCTGGTAACATTCGTTTACAAACCGATGTTACTTATTTCAAACAAACAGGCGGCGGTGTGGGATATGATACCGATTATACATTGGTTAATGGTTATATCAGCCGTCAATTCTTTAACAATAGAGGTACTTTTAAAGTAGCAGTTAACGATATGTTTAACCAAAATACAGGTATAACACGTTCAACTGGAAGTAACTCTATTACCGATCAAAACTTCAACGTGTTGAAACGTTATTATATGTTCTCGTTTACTTTCTCATTAAGCAAAATTGCTGGTGTGGGCATGGGCGGACAACAAGGCGGACAAAGACAAGGTGGTATGAGAATGGGTGGAATGTAATCCATTCTAATAAATTGAAAGGGGCGGAATTGGTAAGATTTCGCCCCTTTTTTATTTACATTTTTCGGCAATATCTTATTTGGATTTAATATAAATAAAGGGTAAATTGCGCCATATTTAAAGTATGAAACTTTCGCAGTTAAACCCAGGAGAACAAGGTACAATCGTAGCATTTACAGATTTAGAGATGTCTGTAAAGTTAATGGAAATGGGCTGCCTTCCGGGCGAAGTTGTAGAAGTAGAACGCTTTGCTCCACTTGGCGATCCAATAGCTATCCGCGTTGCGGGATATCAACTTTGTTTACGTAAAAGTGAAGCATCTGTAATTATAATTCAGTAATAAATTGGCCGATATTAAAGTTGCATTAGTTGGTAATCCAAATACCGGAAAATCTACCCTCTTTAATCTGTTAACTGGGTTAAATCAAAAAATTGGAAACTTTCCAGGCATTACAGTCGATAAAAAAGTAGGTTTTTGTAAACTTTCCGCTCATCAGAATGCCGAAATTATAGATCTACCAGGTACTTACAGTCTTTATCCAAAGAGCAAGGACGAAAGTATCGTATTCCAAGTTTTAGCTGACAAAAATGACCCAAGCCATCCGGATGTTATTGTTGTTGTTGCTGATGCGACTAACCTCCGCCGTAACTTATTGCTTTGTTCTCAGGTTGCCGATTTAGGCTTGCCTATGCTATTGGTTTTAAACATGACCGATTTAGCGAGAAAAGAAGGAATTCACATCAACGTTAATATACTTGCCCAGCGATTGGGAATTCAGGTTGTTGCGATGTCTGCAAGGAGGAGCGATGGTTTGGATACTTTAAAAAAAGCAATCTCCCATACTACGGCTATCAGTACGCAATTAACAGGAATAGATGTAAGTGTTTTTGCACCCGAAGCCATTGCCGAAATAAAGAAAAAAATCAATACCGACAATGATTATTTTGCTTTGCAGGTTTTACACCAACACGAGCATTTGGTATTTTTTACCGAAAAAGATCAACAAGAGATTGAGGCGATTGAAAAAGAACATCATTTTGAATCTTCTAAAATACAAGGTGCAGAAACCATAGCAAGGTATCGACATTTAAGTACTGTTTTAACAGATCTAATTTTTGATTTAGGAGCCGAGAAAAAGTTTAAGGTTACCGATAGATTAGATTCTATACTCACTAATCGCTTTTGGGGCTTTTTCATTTTCATAGGCATTCTATTCTTTGTATTTAATGCTATTTTTTCTTGGTCGGCCTATCCAATGGAGCTCATTGAGAATAGTTTCGTTTGGTTAACCGAATTTGGCCACGCACATTTACCAGACGGGGTTTTAACAAATCTCTTATTAGATGGAGTTGTCGCAGGCTTGGGTGGTATCATCATCTTTATCCCTCAAATAGCCATTTTGTTTGCCTTAATTTCCATTTTAGAAGATACGGGTTATATGGCTAGGGTTACTTTCATGATGGATAAAATCATGCGTAAGTTTGGCTTAAGCGGTAAGTCTGTAGTCCCTATGATTGGAGGAATAGCTTGTGCAGTGCCTTCGATCATGAGTGCTCGTAACATCGAAAACTGGAAAGACAGAATCATTACCATTATGGTTACACCTTTGGTAAGCTGTTCGGCAAGGTTACCAGTCTACACTTTGTTAATATCGTTGGTTGTGCCGAATAAGATGGTACTAGGTTTTTTAAGTCTGCAGGGATTAACCTTAATGGCCATGTATGTCATCAGTATTCTAGCTGCTGTATTGGTCGCTTTTGTGATGAAGTTTATCATCAAGGCAAAGGAGAAATCGTACTTTATAATGGAGCTTCCTGTTTACAGAATGCCAAGATGGAAGAACGTTTTTTATACGATGTTTGAGAAATCAAAAACATTTGTGTTTGAAGCGGGTAAGGTAATCATAGCCATCTCGATAGTATTGTGGGTGCTGGCAACTTACGGGCCAGGGAAAAGATTCGATGCCATTGATAAAAAATATGATGCAGTTGAATTAAACATTAAGGATAGCACAAAACTGGCATCGTTAGAAAGAGATAAGGCTGCAGAAAAACTAGAAAATTCTTATGCGGGTATTTTAGGGCAAACTATCGAGCCAGCTATAAAACCTTTAGGATTCGATTGGAAAATTGGCATCGCACTAATTACTTCATTTGCCGCCCGTGAGGCGTTCGTAGGGACCATGTCTACCATTTATAGTGTCGATAATGGGGACGAGCAAACTGCAACCATTCGTAACAAGATGAGAGATGCTAAAAATCCAGAAACTGGCTTACCGGTATTCACTTTTGCAACTTCACTTTCATTAATGTTATTTTACGCATTCGCCATGCAATGCATGAGCACTGTGGCCGTTGTTTACCGTGAAACCAAATCTTGGAAATGGCCAGTTATTCAATTGGTTTACATGACGGCCATGGCATACGTAGCGAGTTTAATAGCATATCAATTTTTGAAATAGCAATTCTATTTTTCTTTATTAAGAATGCTTGTGGCGAATTTGCTACCTGATAATTGGAAGCTGATTAGGGCGTGGCCCAAGCTACGCAAGGGTCAGGCTATCCGCTACAATCTTTTTGTGCCTTCGCTTCGCTACAGCTAGGAACAAAAAGTATTTCCGCTACTATCCTTCACGCTTGAAAAAATATCGTCTAAAAAATCGTTATTCTGACTTTGGAGGAATCTCATAAAGGTTCTTCGCAGGCTCAGAATGACAAAACTCAGATAACCTTGAATGTAATTCTTAAAATATTTGGTTAAATTTGTATTGTGGATAAAATCAATGTCTTAGCACAGTATATGCCTGCTGAAGCGGCACCTATCATTGCCAAATGGATTGATTATTTTCAGTGTGAATTTAAAATTTCAAAAAATCGCTCTACTAAACTTGGCGATTATCGTCACCCATTTAAAGATAAGGGTCATAAAATTTCCGTTAATAATGATTTAAACCAATACGCTTTTTTGGTTACCACAGTGCACGAGTTTGCACACTTATTAACTTGGAACGACCATAAAAATAAAGCAAAACCTCACGGCACAGAATGGAAGACAAATTTTAAAAGAATGATGAAACCATTTTTTGAGATTCAGGTTTTTCCACAAGATATCCATCAAACCATTACCAATTATTTAAACAACCCTGCTGCTTCAAGTTGTACTGATTTAACGCTTGCTAGAGCCTTAAAAAAATACGACACCCATTTGTCAACCACGAGGGTTGAGGAGCTTCCCATCCATTCCATATTTACCCTAAAAGACGGCAGGAAATTCAAGAAAGGGGAACGGATAAGAAAACGTTACAGATGCGAGTGTTTAGACAATGGAAATATTTATCTTTTCAATCCGCTTGCAGAAGTACTGTTGGCGACCGGCACATAAATCGCCTCTTTATCTTTTATGGTCCAAGAAAGGTTTAACTTCTGGTCCTTAAAGTTCATTGGGTCATTTAATAGACTATCAATAAATGCATCTTTTTCTTGAACCAAGATACTTGCGGTATAACTGTTCTGAATCTTACTTCTTAAAACGATATACCTCGAATCTGGGAAAGTGGTAATGCTTTCAAAAACAACATCGAATCTATCAGCCCTGTTAATTACATCGTTTAATGTTTTCACATTATCTAACAAAGTTTTATCGGCGGTTTTAGTGGCGCTTAATGGGACATCTAGAAAAGGTAACGACTTAATTTCTCCACCTGCAGCAGCTGTTCTATTTTGTACTTTAAATATGGTATTACTTCTTAAAAAAGTTCTTGAATCTTTAAATATCGAGCCATCGTCATTTGCCAATTGATTTTTTACCTCTTCTAAAATCAAGCTATCGTTTCTGAAATAATATTTCTTGAGGCTATTGCTCACCCCACCATTGAAGGCGTGTTCAACTAATAAAATCGGCTGATCAGCTTCGCTGTATTTTTCTACATAAAATGATAAATCGCCCAGCATATAAACTAAACTGGTGGCTTTGGTGTAACGGTTTAGGTTCTTGTTTATCGAATCTGCGTAATGGAGAATTGAGTTAGCCGTTAAGTCGGTAGTATATTGGTCTGCAATTTCTGCTTGTGGATGGTCAGACTTGAATTTATTACAACCGGTAATTGTGCTAAAAACAGCCAATAGGATTAGAATAGTATACAATTTCATAGCGCTTTCATAAATTAGGTATCTTGTTTATGATAAGGCTATTATCGTGCCAATGCGTTTAGAAAGCCAATAATTTACTTACCGTTTCTTTCAATCTACTTTTAGCTAAAAAACTATCTTCCAATACTTTACTCATTGGGATGGCGGTATCTAAACTGGCACAACGCATTACAGGCGCATCTAAATATTCAAAGCAATTTTCTGAAATCCAAGCAGAAAGCTCTGCGCCAAAACCAGAGCTTAAAGTGTCTTCGTGTAAAATAATTACTCGTCCGGTTGCCTTAACAGCTTTTGCAACGGCTTCTTTGTCCCAAGGTTGTAAGCTTACTAAATCCACCAATGTGGCAGAAATTTCTGGATGATTATTTAAATATTCCAATGCCCAATGTACGCCTAAACCATAGGTGATGATGCTTAACTGATCACCTTCTTTTAAAACATTTGCCTTCCCAATTTCTATAGTATAATAGCCGTCGGGCACCAATCCGCTTAAGCTTCGATATAAATATTTATGTTCAAAATAGATAACAGGATTTGGATCCTCAATAGCTGCAATTAATAAACCTTTCGCGTCATAAGGAAAAGCGGGATAAACAACTTTTAAGCCAGGTGTTTTGGTAAACCAAGCTTCATTACTTTGTGAGTGAAATGGACCTGCTCCAGTTCCAGCTCCTGTTGGCATACGAACTACAACGTCAGCTTTTTCGCCCCAGCGGTAATGAGTTTTTGCTAAATTATTCACAATCTGATTAAAACCACAGGTTACAAAATCTGCAAATTGCATTTCTACTACTGCCTTATAACCATTTATGGATAGGCCTAGTCCGGCGCCAACAATTGCCGATTCACAAATTGGTGTATTTCGAACTCTTGCTTTACCAAATTGCGCTACAAAGCCTTCAGTTATCTTAAAAGCGCCGCCATATTCAGCTATATCTTGTCCCATGATAACTAAATTATCATGATGTAACATTCCTTCTCGCAATCCTTCAGTTATGGCATCTAGGTATCTCTTTTCAGTTTTATTTTCGCTTGGAAGAGTTTCTTTATAGGTATGAGGCGCAAACATATCATCCAACTCTGTGCTGTTATTTGCTATGGGTTCTTCTTCGTTAAAGGCGGCTTCAACTTCTTGTTCGATGTCAGATTTGAATCCACTTTTTATGCTTGCAATTAAATCTTCATTTAAAATATTTTCAGACAACAAGAATTTTTCGAAATTTTTAACGGGGTCTTTTTGTTCCCAAGTATCAAACAAATGTTGAGGAACGTATTTGGTGCCCGATGCTTCTTCGTGCCCACGCATTCTAAAGGTCAAACACTCTATTAAAACTGGTCTCGGATTTTTCCTGATGCTTTTGGCAACTTCAGAAATCTTATCATAAACTTCTAAAATGTTATTGCCATTCAGTTGAATACCTTCAATGCCGTAACCAATCGCCCTATCTACTAAATGTTCGCAGTTAAACTGCTCATTAATAGGAGTGGAGAGGCCATATCCGTTATTTTCTATCAAAAAGATAACTGGTAAATTCCAAACTGATGCCACATTTATGGCCTCGTGAAAATCTCCTTCACTGGTTGCACCTTCGCCTGTAAAAACTAAGGTTGCATTTTTTCTGTTGGCTATTAAATCTGCCAGTGCAATCCCATCGGCCAATGCCATTTGCGGACCTAAATGGGAAATCATACCAATGATTTTATAATCCTGGGTACCAAAATGGAAGGAACGATCACGGCCTTTAGTAAAGCCAGAGATTTTACCTTGCCATTGTGCCATCAACTTTTTCAGTGGGATATTTCTACTAGTAAACACACCCAGATTGCGGTGCATTGGCAAGATATATTCATCGCTCTGCATGGCTAAAGTACTGCCAACGGCGATGGCTTCTTGTCCAATTCCTGAAAACCATTTCCCAATTCGACCTTGACGTAAAAGAATGAGCATTTTTTCTTCCACCATTCTCGGATAAAGCAATATTTTGTAAAGCGCTAAAAGGCTTGCATCATCTTTATCTTTCCTGTCGAACTGCATATTTGGTTAGTATTAGTGTTTCGTTTTTAGTGTTTGATTTTGCTTAACTCAAACTCCAAGCTCCAAACTTGATTTTGCTTCAAGCCTCCTGACTTATGACTCAGGACTATTCTTCTGCTGGTCTTCCCATTGTTTTGAGAAGGATTTCTCAGCTATTTCAGGCATATCGCGATATTTCCCCCAGCTCTTTTTAAAGAATTTTTTAAGGAAGAAGTTTTTCATTTTACCGCCAACAAAATCCATTAGCGAACGTTTTTTCATTCCTTTTTTCCACAGGCTCCAACCTATATCTTCTTTTTTGGTATTGATATGCTCAGCAGCAGCGTCTCTTCTATTTAGGAGCAACATTTTATGGATATCAATTTTAACTGGGCAAACTTCAGAACATTTTCCGCAGAGACTAGAAGCGTAACTTAAATGCTTAAATTCTTTCATTCCCTTGAAATGTGGAGTGACGATGGAGCCAATTGGGCCGCTATAAGTTGTGTTATAAGTATGACCGCCTATATTTTTATAAACAGGACAGGCATTTAAACAAGCTCCGCAACGAATACAATAAAGTGCTTGTCTTTGCTCTTTCTGAGCTAACAGATTGGTTCTGCCATTATCTAAAAGGATAACATACATTTCTTCTGGACCATCAGTTTCATTTGCTTGCCTTGG
>SEDG01000351.1 GCA_004295885.1 Pedobacter sp.
TGAAAGCCTGTGAAAGAAGAACTAAAAGAATGGTATAGTCCAAACCTAAACATGGATATTAAAACCCTTATTTTTGGGCATAGCGGATATCCTATCTTACTTTTCCCAACAAGTATGGGGAGTTATTACGAAAACAAAGATTTTAAATTAATCGATGCTATTGCTGGTTTTATCAATGATGGAAAGGTTAAGGTTTATTGTCCTGATGGGATTGACAAACTAAGTTGGTACAACAAAGGCGTTCATCCAGCAGACCGTGTAAAAAACCACATTTGGTATGATAAATTTTTGCTAGAAGAATTGGTCCCTTTGGCAAAACACGAAACTGGACACCACAAAGTGATTACTGCTGGCTGTAGTTTTGGTGGTTATCATGCAGCAAATTTTGCCTTCCGTCACCCTTGGACAGTGAGCCATATGTTTAGCATGAGTGGCGCATTCGATATTTCTGGTCAGCTCGATGGTTTTTATAACGATGAAACCTACTTCAACAACCCTGTAGATTTTGTGCCAAATGACATGAACCAAGAGCTTTGGAACATGAAAATTGTATTAGGTACATCAGATAGAGACATGTGCAAAGGCGACAACGAAAGGTTATCCGAAATTTTAAACAGAAAAGGCATTAATCATTGGCTAGATGTTAGGCAAAATGCTGACCATGATTGGCCAACTTGGAGACAGATGTTTCCAGAATATTTAGCACAACTTTAATTAAACCGTTGTTCGTTTTTAAAACAACGAACGATAGACGACAAATCAACATTTAACTAACACATTATACTTATGAAGAAAATAGGAATTTTATTCGGCCAAGAACGTTCGTTTCCAGAAGCTGTAATAGAGAGAATTAACCAAAAAGCAGAAAAAGGGATTACTGCCGAGGCTGTCAAAATCGACAAGATGTTTCAAAACAGCCCTTTAGATTATGCAGTTATTATCGACCGTATTTCTCAAGATGTACCTTTTTACCGTGCATCTTTAAAAAATGCAGCAATTACAGGAACAGCGGTTATCAATAATCCATTTTGGTGGAGTGCAGATGAGAAATTCTTTAACAATGCTTTAGCAGAACAAATTGGTGTCCCTGTTCCGAAAACAGCGCTAATTCCGTCAAGAGAACATCCTACAGGTACCACTGCAGCCTCATTTTCAAACTTAACAATGCCGTTAGATTGGGATGCGATTTTTGAATACACCGGTTTTCCAGCCTACATGAAACCTTTTGATGGCGGCGGGTGGAAAGATGTTTACAAACTACACGACAAGGAAGATTTTTTCAGTAAGCATAGTGGAACTGAGCAATTGGTAATGCTTTTACAAGAGGAAATTATTTTCGAAGAATATTTCAGGTGTTATTGTATTGGTGGTAAATATGTTCGCATTATGCAATATGAGCCACGTAATCCCTATCACTTACGTTATGAAGTTGGCAAGGCTCCATCAAGCGAAAAATTATTAAAAACAATTGAAGAGTACACCTTGAGATTGTGTAATTATTTAGGATATGATTTTAACACAGTAGAATTTGCTGTCCGCGATGGTGTGCCAATCGCTATCGATTTTTGCAACCCTGCTCCAGATGCAGACATTAAAAGTGTTGGACAAGAAAATTTCGACTGGGTAGTAGAAACAACTGCAAACTACGCCATTGAAAGAGCGAAGGCACAGAAGCCCGGCCAGGATAATTTAACTTGGGGTAAATATGTAAAGGCTTCTACAGCTGGCCTACCATTAACAGGAGAAGCATTACCAAAAGGTGTAAAAGTTAGCCCCGCAATTAAAGCGGTTAAACCAAAAGACGAAGTTAAGCCAAAAGCTAAAGCTGCTCCAAAAGCGAAAACCGCGACTAAAAAAACAGCAACACCTAAAAAATAATTGGGATTAAATTAAAGGGAAAAAGATGATGAATGAATTTACGCTCGGCATAGAGGAAGAGTACATGGTAGTTGATCCCGTTACCAGAGAACTAACCTCACATGATCAAAAAATTGTAGAATCTGCACAAAAAATCCATAAGGACCAAGTAAAGGCAGAAATGCATCAAGCTGTGGTTGAAGTAGGAACTGGCATTTGCCATAACACTGAACAGGCTAGAAAAGAAATATCGCAGCTGCGATATACGGTTTCTCAATTAGCAGGGGAACAAGGTTTGCGCATTGGCGCCGCTGGTACACACCCATTTTCACATTGGGAAAAACAGTTGATTACAGAACATCCGCGTTACAGCGAAATTGTAAACGAATTACAGGAAGCCGCCCGTTCAAACCTAATTTTTGGCTTGCACGTTCATGTTGGTTTTCAATCTCGTGAATTGGCTATTCACATTGCCAATCAAGTAAGGTATTTTTTGCCTCACGTTTTTGCACTTTCTACCAACTCTCCATTTTGGGAAAGCAGAAATACAGGCTACAAGTCATTTAGAACAAAGGTCTTTGATAAATTTCCACGCACAGGTATTCCCGATATTTTCAATAGCATTGAAGATTACGACAACTATGTTAAGCTGCTCATCAAAACAAATTGCATGGATAACGCCAAAAAAATCTGGTGGGATATTCGTGTTCATCCATTTTTTGATACCGTAGAATTCCGTATTTGCGATTGCCCAATGTTAATTGACGAAACGATGGCTTTCACGGCACTATTTCAAGCGTTATGCGCTAAGTTGTATAAATTACGTTTACAAAACATGGAGTTTATCAGCTATTCAAGAGCATTAATTAATGAAAATAAATGGCGAGCTGCCCGTTATGGCATCGATGGAAATTTAATTGATTTCGGAAAAGAAATGGAAGTAAATTGTCGCAATCTAATTTTAGAACTGCTTGATTTTGTTGACGATGTTGTTGATGATTTAGGCAGTAGAAATGACATCAACTATGTTCATAAAATCTTAGAAAACGGAACTGGAGCTGATAGACAATTGGCAGTTTATCAGAAAACTGGTAACTTTGAATCGGTTGTGGACTACATTACAACGCAAACGTTAATAGGTGCAGGATAATGAGCGAGAAAAATAACATCAAGGTAGCCGTTATAGACATGAACAATGGCAATCCCAATCAGGGCATGAGAGGGATACAGGAAATTTTACAAAACTACCGTGATAAAAACCAGTTAAACTTAACATTCGATATCTTTGATATACGCCAAAAGGGCGAAGTTCCAGATTTAAACTACGATATTTATATCTCTAGTGGCGGTCCAGGAAGTCCGTTTGATGGCGAACAAGAAAAGTGGGAAAGAGATTTTTTCAATTTATTAGATGAGATTGAATCATTTAATGCTGAAAACGAACAGAAGAAATATGTCTTTTTAATTTGTCACTCACAACCAAACGAAGCCGATTTTATTGAAAAAGGTGCGGAAATTTTAGCTATAGAAAAAGAGCGACCACACGTTGACTTAGAGCGATGCATCATGGCAATCCGTTTTTCAGAGCAAATTATTGGTACTCAATTTCATCCAGAAGCTGACCCAGTGGGGATGAAAATGTATTTACTGCAAGACGAAAAGAAAGCGGCCATAATTGAAAACCACGGAGAAGATAAATATTTTGACATGTTAAACAGTTTGGATGACCCTGATAGAATTACGTTAACGCAGAGCGTTATTCTACCCAATTTCTTAAATCAAGCGATACATAGTTTACAAGAAGCGTAAAACCCCAAATCCTCCGATTTGAAATCGGAGCAAGCTCTAAAGGAGCTTTTGCCGCATAGAAATATAGTTAAACTAAAACCATATTTCTATGCGGTTAATAATATTTTTAACTCATCTACCATGATTCAAAAATACCGTAAAGCTTTTAATGATAATTTCACGGAAGAAAAGTACAGTCAATTCTTAAAGGAATTAGGTGAAGGTTTTCCAGAAATTCCTTTCAGGGTGGCCGAAACACCAATTTTTATTCCCGACGCCTTAAAAAAGAAATTAATTGCGGCTGGAGAAGAAATCATCTCATTAATTAAACAGGCTAATTTTAAGGAGTTAACTCAAAAAGCTATTCCGCAAGAATGGCATGTGCCTAATGAAACTGCCCATCCTCATTTTTTAACATTCGATTACGGTCTATGTAAAGATGAAAATGGAGAGGTAACGCCAATGCTAATCGAAATGCAAGGCTTTCCATCTTTATATGGATTTCAAACTCATTTGGCTAAAACTTATCAGAAAGAATTTGATTTGGATGAGAACTTAAGCCCTTATTTTAATGGATTGGATGAAACTTCATACATCGAATTATTTAAAAAAGTTATTATTGGAGCGCATCAGCCGCACGAAGTAGCTTTAATGGATATAGATGCGCCAAATCAAAAAACGGCTATCGACTTCTTTGTAACAGCTAAACATCTAGATATCAAAATTCTGGCACTCGAAGAAATTTCTAAAGAGGGCAATCAATTATTTTACGAAGAGGATGGTCAAAAGATTAAGTTAAAACGCATTTATAACAGATTGATTTTTGATGAGATTGGAGAAAACACTGAGATCTTCAGAAATAGTTTCGATCCAAGAGAAGAACTCGATGTTGAATGGATTACACATCCAAACTGGTTTTATCGCATCAGTAAGTACACCATGCCATTTCTAAAAAGCGAATTTGTACCAGAAACTCGTTTTTTAAATACCATTGAAACCACACCAACAGATTTGGAGAATTACGTTTTAAAGCCGCTTTTCAGCTTTGCTGGAATGGGTGTAATTATAGATGTGACTGAGGCAGATATTACAGCGATTAAAGACCCAGAAAATTGGATTTTACAACGTAAAGTTACTTATGAACCCGTAGTTGAAGCACCAGATGCAGGGGTAAAAGCAGAAATTAGAATGATGTACTTGTGGCCAGAAGG
>SEDG01000352.1 GCA_004295885.1 Pedobacter sp.
CTGCATTATCAGGCAAGCCAACTACATAATATTTGGTGCCACTTACAATACTTACTTCGATAGTAATGGTTAAAGCGTCTACGCCATAAACGGCACTTCCATAGGTTTTTACAAGCATAATTCTAAATGTATGCAAAGCAAAATGGATTTATAGATTCCTTTTTAAATTTGAAACCACAAGGAAAATTCTTTAATTATTACGGCGTGATTTTTCTTTTTTAGAAATAAACCTGGATAAACCGCAAAGACACTAAGAGCGCAA
The DNA here is from genome assembly GCA_004295885.1 of Pedobacter sp. Lineage (GTDB taxonomy): Bacteria > Bacteroidota > Bacteroidia > Sphingobacteriales > Sphingobacteriaceae > Pedobacter. The sequence goes on from SEDG01000352.1 coordinate 263, forward strand.
AGAGATTCTTCACTATTCAGTTTTATTCCTCAATCTAATGTTTATCTGCATAATTTGCGTTTATCAGCGGGACTAACATTTTAAAGGTTTTTGGTATCGATATACTTAGGTTTACTCAGGTATCTTAGGTGGTAAACGCCCATAAAAAATCCCGAAGCTTTAGCAACGGGATTCATATATTTCGCTTTAGACTTTAGACTTTCAGCTTTTATCTTCCTAAATCTACATTCTACCTTGCGGCATTTTAGGCATATTTTTCATCATTTTTGCAGCAGCTGCTGGATTTGAAAATTGCTTCATCACCTTACGCATATCTTCAAATTGCTTAATTAGCTTCATTAGATCTTTCATATTTCCCATCTTCTTGATTTGCTGAATTTGGTTATAGAAATCGTTGAAATCGAACTTATTCTTGCGAATTTTCTTCTGCAACTCGGCTGCTTCCTTCTCATCAAACTGCATTTGAGCTCGTTCAACCAAGGAAACAACATCACCCATACCTAAAATACGAGAAGCCATCCTGTCTGGATAGAATACATCAAGTGCTTCCATCTTTTCGCCAGTACCAATAAATTTGATTGGTTTGTTAACTACAGACTTAATAGATAAAGCAGCACCACCACGAGTATCACCATCCAATTTTGTTAAAACAACACCGGTGAAGTCTAAACGGTCATTAAATACTTTTGCTGTATTTACCGCGTCCTGACCGGTCATTGCATCTACTACGAATAAAATCTCATGAGGTTTAGTTTGTGCCTTAACTTCAGAAATCTCGTTCATCAAGCTTTCGTCTATAGACAAACGACCAGCTGTATCTATAATGATTACGTTATTGTTATTCTTTTTACCTTCTGCAATACCTTCTAGGGCAATCGCAACAGGGTCTTTAGAAGTAGTGTTGGCATAAACCGGAACACCAATTTGTTCACCTAAAATCTGTAATTGGTCAACAGCCGCAGGGCGATAAACATCACCAGCAACCATAATTGGCTTTTTACCCTTACTTTTTAGGTGTAAAGCCAGCTTACCCGTGAAAGTTGTTTTACCCGCACCGTTTAAACCAGCAATTAATATAACGGTTGGATTGTTCTTTAAATCAAGCTCAGTAACTTCCCCACCCATTAAAGCAGCCAACTCATCATTCATGATTTTGGTTAGCAACTGACCTGGAGAAACAGCAGTAAGTACGTTTTGTCCTAAAGCTTTTTCTTTTACTTCGTCTGTAAAAGTTTTAGCTGTTTTATAATTTACGTCGGCATCCAATAAAGCTTTCCTAATCTCTTTCATCGTTTCAGCAACGTTAATTTCGCTGATACTTCCTTGCCCCTTTAAAACTTTAAATGCCCTGTCTAGCTTATCCTGTAAATTCTCAAACATAATTTGTCTAATTCTTAAAGCGCAAAGATATTAATTTTTAAGGGAAAAGCCCATAAGAACTTGGCAACTGTAAACTCTAAACTGCGAGCTTATTTTGGGCGTTTTAACACGCTTTCCGCTGTATCTTTTTGGCAATTCTTCAATAAGGGAATTTATCGAAAGCCAAAAAGGATGCCGCTTCAATCGTTAACGCAAAAACCTACCCAAAGCTCAACTATCGTAAATGACCCTTTAAATAATTATAAAGCCCTTTTTTTTTTTGTAACTCAAAAGTTACATATCTACTAATCAATTAGTATTGTTATTAATTAATTAGTATTACTTTTGATTTATAATTTTTACGGAGATGATAAAACTAGCAAAAAGAGAAGAACAAATCATGCAAGCATTTTGGGATGTAGATAAAGCATTTATCAGAGATATTATCCCGATGCTTCCTGAACCAAAACCGCATTATAATAGCGTTGCAACTATGGTAAAAATCCTAGAAGAAAAAGGGTTTTTAGGGCATGATGTGGTTGGTAATATGTTTTGCTATTTCGCGAAAATTAGTAGAGAAGAATATCAAAAACACGCATTAAAAGATGTAGTAAGCCAATATTTTGATAATTCTTACCCACGGATGCTGGCCTTTTTTGCCAAGGAGCAAAATCTTTCTGAAGACGAATTAACAGAAATCGTAAACCTTATTAAAAATAAAAAGCCATGATTTTCTATGCCTTAAACGTTGCGCTTATTTTATCGATTTCTTTCTTGTTTTATAAAATATTGCTGCAGAAAGAAACCTTCTTTCCATTAAACAGATTTGTTTTATTAGGTTGTTTATTTCTCTCGTTTAGCTTGCCATTAATTCCAGTACCAGAACAACTTTCGTTTAGAAAAGCTAATACAGAAATATCGATTTTTGAGCCAAAAACTACTGTTCAGGCACAAGTTGTAAATCCATCAAAAGCACAACCAGCTCAACAGTCCCCTGCTCAAGGAAGTGTTACAACAGAATCTTTCTTTAAGGATGTATCTTTATTAGATGTAGTTTTCTGGGCATATTGGCTTGGCGTAGTTGTATTTGGCATCAACTTTCTGTTTCAACTTTGCATCTTATTGTACAAAAGTTATTCAAGACCATTTATTCAGGATGGAAGATTTAGAATTGTTGAACTCTCTGGTGAGCAGGCGCCATGCTCATTCGCCAAAAACATCTTTATCAACCCAGAAAAATACGATTGGGATACTTATCAGCAAATTATCCTCCACGAAAAAATCCATATTCAACAAGGGCATAGCTACGATATTATTTTAGCCGAATTGGCATTAATATTCCAATGGTTTAATCCCTTCGCTTGGTTTTACCGCAAAGCGATGGAAGATAACCTTGAATTTTTAACAGATAACGAATTGCTCTCACATTCTGATATCGAACCAACAAGTTATCAAATGAGTTTGGTAAAAGTTTCGGCTCCAAACTTTCCAGCAAGTTTAACTACAAATTACAATCAATCAATTCTTAAAAAAAGATTACTCATGATGAACTCAAAAAAATCAAATATTAACTCTACGTGGAAATATCTATGTATTGTACCCCTATTATTGGTATGCGTTTCTCTATTCAACGAGCCAGTTGCATTTGGAAAATCAGCAACGAAAACAACCAAAAGCGGCAATAAATTTATGCAAATTTCTAATAAAGGAACTTGGTTTGCAACCATAAAGAATGATAAAATTAGCATCCGTTTCGAAGACGAAGAAAGTAATAACAACTACAGCAATAGCGAATTTTTATTAGCTGAATTTAAAAATTTACCAACCACAGAAAGGGGAACGTTTTCACTAACCAGAGATGCAGGAACCATTCAGTTTACAGGAAAATTTGATGGTAACGCAGGTATGGGCAACTACGAATTTAAAGTAGATGACAGCTTCTTTAATTTCCTCGAAAAAGAAGGAGTAACCGCGAATAAAGAGCAGGTTTGGATAATTTGAGCTTGCAAGATATTATTCCCTTAAAAGCATTAAGTGTAGATGCAGCATTTATAAAAGACATTAAAAGTTCTGGTTATAAAAATGTTACCGCCAACAAATTAATTACGCTAAAAGCGCAAGGTATAGATGGTGAATTTTTAAGAAATGCTAAAAATGCCAGTGATGTTAGCGACAAGGAAACTGCCTCTACCAAGCCTAAAACTGCTAAAGTTAACACCAGAACAGACCATAAAACCAGTGGAGAAGATGATGAAGACGAGGAATTAGGAATGGCAATTGCTAAAAAAGCAATGAATATTACTGCTGATTTTGTAAAAACGTTTACAGCTGCAGGGTTTAATTTTTCTGATGGAGAATTGTTGGCAATGAAATCTTTAGGCGTTACGCCAGAATATTGCAAAAGCTTTGAGAGCTTAGGTCTTGGTAAGCTTGGCTCAGAAGCTTTTATCTCTATGAAGGCTCTTGGATTAACTGCTGCAGATTATAACGAATATAAAAAGGGCAATCTATATCCATAATCTCCAACAGAAATTTAGTTTAAATCTTAAGCTTCTAAAACATTTTTTTAGTTGCGTAAGACTTGTCATGTCTAAAATTGCCCTTGTATCAAAATATATTTTTGTCGCGATGCAACATTTACCTTGTTAGACGTGTCTAATCTTTAATCAAAACAAACAAATGAAATTTATTTTTACCAGCCTTGTACTGGCGCTGTGTATTACAAGCACTTTTGCTCAAAATGCACCCGCTAAAAAGAAAGTACAAGTACAGCGAACAACCTCAAGCCCTAAAATAGATGGGATTTTAGACGATGCGGTTTGGAATGCCGCTCCAATTGCAACAGATTTTATAGAATTAAGGCCGGTGCCAGGACGCGTAGAAGCTAAGGAAGGCAGAACGGAAGTAAAATTTTTATATGATGATTATGCCATCTATATTTCTGCCAGAATGTATGATAAGCCAGATAGCGTTGTGCACGAGTAAGGATATTCAAAACTGGGGAATGAATATTACCCGTAAACGTACAGGGACCAATCGGCAGACATTTTGGAATTTTGTTGACCCAAAGGTTGACGGTTTCGTAAATCAAAGTGGCGTTTTAGAAGGCTTTAAAAGTATTAAGGCGCCATTGCGTTTATCCTTTTCGCCTTATGTTTCTACCTTAATTAGCCATTATCCTTATAACACCCCTGGTGTAAAAAATACGCAGGCAACTATAAATGGGGGTATGGATGTAAAATATGGTATCAACCAAAGTTTCACTTTAGATATGACTTTAATTCCTGATTTTGGGCAGGTACAAAGTGATTATAGGGTTTTAAATTTGACTCCCTTTGAAGTGAAGTTTAATGAAAATCGTCAGTTTTTTACAGAGGGCACAGAGCTATTTAATAAAGGAGATTTATTTTATTCCAAAAGAATTGGGTCAATACCATCTTACTTCGATAAAAGCGGGTTAAAGTCTACAGACAAGGTTATTAAAGACCCTCAAGAAGGAAAAGTACTAAACGCAACAAAAATTTCTGGGCGTACGGCTAAAGGTTTAGGTATTGGGATCTTTAATGCCATCACCAACAAAATGTACACAGAAGTTGAAGATGCAGCAGGAAACAGGAGTAAGTTTGAAAGTCAGCCTTTAACCAATTACAACATTTTTGTTTTAGACCAAACCTTAAAAAATAACAGCTCAGTTAGTGTAATTAACACCAATGTTTTAAGGCAAGGAAGTGCTTATGACGCAAATGTGAGTGCGGCTTTATTCAACTTCAACGATAAAAAGAATGCTTATTTTGTTGATGGAGCAGGTAAAATGAGTTATCTTACTTCAGACCCGATTAAAGAAAACCGTAACGGTTATAGTTATCAATTTCAGTTAGGAAAGAAAAGCGGAACTTTTACCTTTAACTACGAACAAGAGTTTGCCGACACCAAATTTGATCCATCAGATATGGGTTTTTATACCAACAACAACTTTTTCGACCAATCTATAAATGTCGCTTACAATAAGTATAAACCTGGCAAATGGTATAACTCAATTCAAGCTTGGACAGAAATAGAGTATTCAAGGAGATTTAAGCCTGGCGATTTCCAAAGCTTTGGAATTTTTCCTGGGATGTATATTCAGTTCAAAAACCAATGGTCTGCAGAGTTGAATGGAAATTGGTTGGCCGAGTCTAATGATTTTTACGAATCTAGAAACGGACAGGTTTACAAAGCACCAGAAAGTTATCGATTGGCTATTTATGTTAATCCAAATAGAGCGAAAGCTTACAATTTTGGAGGAAACATTGTTAGAATTAAAAAGGCAATGTTTGATGGTGTTAGCTACAATTATTACTTTTTCCAAAACTATAGGGTTAGCGATAAACTGGCTTTTGGTTTAGACTTAAGTTACAACCCGAGTTACAACTTCGTAAACTGGGTTGGCTTTAATGGGGCTCAATCGGTGTTCTCTAGATACAATAGAAACACTGTTGAAAACACAATGGATGCTAAATACAGCTTTAGCAATAAAATGGGAATTCGTTTAGGTGTTAGACATTATTGGTCAGATAGAAGGAACAAAGAGTTTTTTGCCTTAAACAATGCTGGCGGATTGAATGCTTACACTGGTCCAGCTTTACAAAATGTAGATAGAAATTACAATGTTTTCAATATTGATTTAGCGTATTCTTGGGTTTTTTCTCCAGGTAGCGAGCTAAGTATTACCTACAAGGATGCAGCAGAAACAAACGATAAATTCTTAACCAAACGTTACGGCAGAAACTTTGATAATATCCTTTCTAGCCCGCAAAATAATAGTTTATCCATCAAGATATTATATTACATCGATTATTTGAACTTGGTAAAGAAGAAAGGATAATTAGTTCATTGGTAAAAATGTCTCCCCGCAGATTTTGGAGATTGCGCAGATTTGTTTTATATTCAATAAATCATCCACAGGTATTTAAATTTAATAATGCTGTGTTATGGATGAAAATGATATTTCGTATCAAATTAGGGGAGCAATTTTTACAGTTTACAATGAGCTTGGACCTGGTTTACTAGAATCGGTTTATGAATTAGTTCTTGCTCACATTTTGACAGAGAGAGGTTTAGATGTGAAGAAACAAGTATCCCTTCCAGTTTATTTTGATGGAATAAAACTTGATGGTGGCTATAGAATTGATTTATTAATTAACGATTTAGTAATTGTAGAGATTAAATCCGTTGAGAGTGTAAAATCAATACATCACCTTCAGTTATTAACTTATTTAAAACTTTCTGGCTTAAGATTAGGACTGCTTGTTAATTTCAACAGTGTTAATATAGCCGACTCTATTTACAGAAAAGTAAATAAGCTTTGATAGTTGTATTAGCCATAAAATAACTATTGTTGCCAGAATCTTTGTGAATGATACTTATTCTTCTTGAATACTTCTAATTTTGAATCCAAATTTTTATATCTGCGTGATCAGCGATTTTCTGCGGGCCAATCATTTTAACAATGAACCAGTTTATCTAGGAAAAGCAAAAACCAATCCTAGCGCAAGAGTTTGTGAACCTTGTATTTTTAAATCAGTATCTCTGTCGTATAAACCAACACCAGTTATAGAAACGTTCATAAAGCGATTAATTTTCGCAATTACGTTAATGTCTAATCTGTGGTCAATATGCCCAAAATTATCATAAGGGATAAACATATTGTATTTGGTTTTTAGCGTTACGTTTTGGAAAATTTCCTTCTCATAATTCATCACCACTTGAAACGCCAATTCATTTCTAATTTTTTTGCCTTTCTCTAC
>SEDG01000353.1 GCA_004295885.1 Pedobacter sp.
ATTGTACACCAGATGATGCAGAAAGTTCATATCGAAGATCCGGGTGATACTCGTTTCTTAGAAAATGATTCTGTTGATAGATGGGACTTTATGGTTGAGAACGATGAAATTTATGACAAAAAAGTTGTTGTAGATGCAGGCGACTCAGAAACAGTAAAACCAGGTCAGATTCTTTCTTTACGTAAATTAAGAGACGAAAATTCTCAATTGAAACGTAAAGACTTGAAACAAATTGAAGTTCGTGATGCACAACCTGCAACAGCGAGTTCAATCTTGCAAGGTATTACTAGAGCATCATTGGGTACTAAATCATTTATATCTGCAGCATCATTCCAGGAAACTACTAAAGTACTGAATGAAGCAGCTATCGCAGGTAAACGTGATAACATGTTAGGCTTAAAAGAAAACGTAATCGTTGGTCACTTGATTCCTTCAGGTACTGGTGTTCGTGGATATGAGCGTATCATTGTTGGTTCTCAAGAAGAATACGATAAATTATTAGCTTCGAAACAAGAAGAAGAGGAAGTAGAAGCTTAATTGTCATAGCAAATTTTAAGGATTTGTAAATTAAATCCCTAGCGTTAATTCGTTAGGGATTTTTTTATTGGATATTACAATGTTTAATTTTTACTCGAAATCCTATAGTTAAATAATTTAGGTAATAATTTCCTGTTCATTAGGAACAAAAAAGTGATGTTGAAAAGCAAAATCTAAAAATAGTTGAGTTGCATTTCTGAAATATTGGTTTTAATTTCATATACCTAACATTAAAACAAATCCTATGAAGAAAAAACGCTCTAACTATATCAGGCTTTTGCCATGTGAAAATTTAAGACTTTACTTACTCCTTACTTTTGTAATTGCGATTATTATTGGCTCGTGTAAAAAAGATTCTAACTTTTCTGCTAAAGAGCCTACTATTGATGTAAGTAATCTAAAACTTTGGTACAATCAAATTTTGCCCACGATTGAAAATAAAGATAACTGGTTAAATAGACTATCTCCAAATTGGGAAACAATACAGTATTTTGATAATAATTTGGAACGTATTTATGAAATAGATTTAAATAACCCCGATAAAATATTTGCAGCAGCAAACGAAGTTGATGTTAAAAAAATAGAATTATTTGAAAGTAGGAGTCTTTTAAAATTGATAATATTTGAGAATAAATTAGATAACAAACTTAATGCTGCAATTATGGAGTTAGTTGCTTTTGAGAGAAATACGGTTGAATTAGAACAATTGCATTATAAGTCCTATCAAACATTTTCTGGGGCAGTTAATTTTTATGAAGTAAATGGCCAATTGGCAAATGGGTGGCTTTACACAAATGGCAAAATTATTGCCAAGGCTGGTAAAGAGGTTGATTTATCTAAAATATCGCTTGACAATAACGCGGTTACCGCAAAAGGTAAAGTGATGTTAGCAGCTGCTGGTGGTATTGAATGTGGTACTAGAAGTGTGCCACATTGGAGGCAAGAATGCACCACTATTGGCGGTTCAGATGGCAATGGTTGGGGTTACGATGGTGGTGTTGTTGTTACAACATGTCGTTGGGAAGTTTATCATACTACAGAAATTATTTATTGCCCTACGTTGGATGATGGCAGCAGTGGAGGAGGTGGTGGTGGTTATACGGGTGGAGGTAGTGGAGGCGGGTCAAGTAACCCACCAACAGACCCACCTCCAGCTGATCCTGACTGTGGAAAAGTAAAACAGCAAACCAGCACGACCGCTTATAAAGAAAAAGCTACTGATTTAAAAGGTAAAACTAGCTTAACAAAAGAAACAGGTTTTGAAGAAAAGAAAGACGGTAGTTTTAGTGAGGCCAGTAATTCTGGAGATAATTCTCTTAGTGCAAATCCAGATGCCAATACCAAAGGCTTTATTCATACTCATTTGAACGATTACCAGAAGGGGGATGCTAATCCGGATGGTACTATTACTATGATTTATCCTATAAGAATGTTATCTCCAGGTGACGTTAATACTTTAATGAATATTATCAATCAAAATATTAATAATGGTGATTTTTCTTCTTATTATGTATCTATGGTATCAAGCTATGGCCACTATATGATTAAGTTCTCAGGTACATCTACAGATGTGAAAACAGGATTTGGAGGCGAAGACTGGGCTAATAAATATAGAGATTTTATGAAAGGTTATGTAGATTTAGAAAGAGGTTTTTTAAGGTTTTTAAAGGAAAAAAATGGGACTGAATGGTGTGAAGCTATATGAAATCAAAAATAATGGAGATGTTAAAACGATAGATCTAAAATCGGATGGTAAAACTAAAGATAAAAAAGATTGTTAAAATTTATTAATTCAATAATATAGTCATGAAAAATATAATTAGAGTAGCTGTTATAGTATTAAGCCTGACAACAATAAATAAATATTGCTATGCTCAACGAACTATTTCTTTAAGGGCATTTGAAGTGTTAAAAAATAACTACCGTAACCGAATAGATACAACTGATAATGGTGAAGATATCACCTATATAAAGGATACTGATAATGAGTTAGACAAATATGTCGGTGTTTGGAAAGGCAGCATTAATAATAGAAATTATGAGATTTCCTTAGTAAAACGAATTGCATACAAAAGTGATGCTGATGATGAAATAAGTTTTGATTTATTAAAAGCTTGGATAACAGTAACTGATGTTGATGGTAATTTAATATATACTAATACTAATAAAACAGAAAAATCAAATGGTTTTACAGGTGATAATTTTCAAACAAATACAAACATCTATAGATTAAATTTTACAGGTAAATGTTATAACGATTCTGGTAATGCATTTCTTTATATTAACCCTACAACTGGGAAGATAAAATTAACATATGGAATCATTTCGGATATCAAAAGTAATGATTGTCCTAATGGTTTTGTCCCAGTATTGCCTACAAATGATGGAGGAGTGATATTAACCAAACAATTAGTAATTGATTAATTTCTAAAATATTATTTATGGGAATCCCTAACGTTAATTCGTTAGGGATTTTTTTATTTGATATTACAATGTTTAACAGTGCTTTTTTATATTTTTGAGTTATTATGGAAGAGCAGCAAAACGAAAACCAACTTAACATAGAATTATCTGAAGAAATTGCAGAAGGAATTTTTTCTAATTTAGCGATTATTACACATTCCAACACTGAGTTTGTATTGGATTTTATTAGAGTAATGCCTGGTGTACCTAAAGCAAAGGTTAAATCGAGAATTATTTTAACGCCAGAACACGCGAAAAGGTTATTGCATGCCATGCAAGATAACATAGAGAAATA
>SEDG01000354.1 GCA_004295885.1 Pedobacter sp.
AAATGTGCAGAACCTGCGCCACCTTTACCAGAACGGCAACATATTTTTACGTAATCTACAAAATTTGATCCCTGTGACATTTTGAAAGTTGAAATGTTTTTAACTGGTTAATTGTTTTAACTGTTTAAAACGGTTAATTGTTTTTTGTACAGGTGTAGGTAAATTCAACTAAATAGAGTGGTTCTTCGTTGAATTGGTAAGTTGTCTAGATGTTTAGTCGTTAAGTCGACTCAACAACCAAACAACTCAACTCATTAGTATTTATCTATAACAGCACAAAGGTTATTAAAGATTTCATCGATATTACCGATGCCATTAATTTTTGTTAGTTTCTTTTGTTCATCGTAATAAGGTAAAACCAAGATGATCTTGTTGAAATACTCATCAATTCTTTTTTGAGATTTTTCAGCTTGGTCGTCTACCCTGCCCGTTTCTTTTTGACGAAGGGCAACACGTTTAACTAACTCATCCTTATCTACATCCAGGGCTATTACGCCATCAATTTTGCTGCCTTTTCCTTCTAAAAACTTGTCTAATTCTACGGCTTGAGGAATTGTTCTTGGAAAACCGTCAAATACAAATCCCTTAGCATTAGGATTTTTATCGATTTCTTCCTCTAACATGTCAATCGTAATCTTGTCAGGAACCAATTCGCCTTCAGCAATAAGTTTGCTTACTTTTTTTCCTAAAGCAGTCTGGTTTTTAATGTGTGCTCTAAAAAGATCTCCTGTAGAAATGTGCACTAACTGATATTTACTAATCAGTTTTTCAGATTGGGTGCCTTTGCCTGCACCTGGAGGGCCAAAGAGAACTAAATTCAGCATTTGTCTTTTTTTATGGTTTAATCGTCTTCAATTTCACTGAAAACATTTAGTTGATAATAAAAAGCAGCAATTTGTATGTAAAAGTCTAGTGCTTTAAAAGTTGCAAATATATAATTTTTTTGGCGGATTGGGTTAATTTTTATGAAACTGCTGGTGATTTTTAGGGTTGATCGCAGATGATGCAGATTGAATGGCGGAAAGGGCGCTGAGTTAGTTCCTTAGATTATAGCGAATAATTCTACACCACATTGATAGAAGGGTTTGCTCGCAGATCAGGAGTGATTTGAGGCTCAGAAAAGGCGCTGAGTTAGTTCCTTGGATTATAGCTAATATTTCGACACCACATTGATAGAAGGGTTTGCTCGCAGATTAGGAGTGATTTGAGGCGCAGAAAAGGCGCTGAGTTAGTCTTTGGATTATAGCGAATAATTCTACGTCACATTGATAGAAGGGTTTGCTCGCAGATTAGGAGTGATTTGAGGCTCAGAAAAGGCGCTGAGTTAGTTCCTTGGATTATAGCTAATATTTCGACATCACATTAATAGAAGGGCTTTCTCGCAGATCAGGAGTGATTGGGGCTCAGAAAAGGCGCTGAGCTATCTCTTTACTATATTCGCTACTATTCGGTTGCTGAGATGCCAAACCAACCGATAAATGTTTGATGACATAAAAAAACCAGACTTAAAATAAGTCTGGTTTAGTGCACTTGTAGGGATTCGAACCCCAAACCTTCTCATCCGTAGTGAGATGCTCTATCCAATTGAGCTACAAATGCAAACTATCTAAAACAAATTAGATCCGTTTCGTTAACGGACTGCAAAAGTAACGTTTCAAAATTAATTCCGCAATTTTTTATTGTAATTATTTATAAAAGATAATTTAATAGTGCCTATCTATTTGAAAAGCAATTACAATGCTCCTATTAATGTTAGTCCCGCCAAATGCTTTACTCCGCCTCAGCAAATGCTTGGGCTTCGTGTTCGCTAATGTCGGGTTTAGAATGCAAGTTTTGTGCAAAAGCCAATGTTTTTAAAACTCGATTGTAGTGGAAATACTTTTTGTGATCCTGAGCCAGCCTGCACTGAGCTTAGCTGAAGTGAAGGACAAAAAGATTGAAACGGAAAGCGGGATTGAACTTTAATAGTTGCACCAATCCCGCTTTTCCAAAATTTTTTTAAAATTTAGGCCTAACCTGCAACAACCGCCTTGATCTTTTCAAAATCTGGCAAATCTCCAGCATTTTCCAAAACCTCAGCATAGGTAATTACACCTTCCTCATCAATTACAAAAGCCGCTCTTTTCGATACCCCTTTTAATCCGAATACAAATTCTTCGTAAATTGATTGGTAACTAACAGAAGCTTCTTTGTTAAAATCTGATAATAACGGAAATTGATAAGCTTGGTCTTCCTTAAATTTGGCCAAGGTAAAAGGCGAATCAACTGAAATACCTACAACCGCAGCATTCATACCTTCGTAATAACCAAAGCTATCTCTCATGGTACATAATTGAGTGGTACAAGTTCCTGTAAAGGCCATTGGAAAAAAGTGAACCACTAGTTTCTTACCCTTATAATCTGCTAAGGAAACTTCTTTTAATTCTGAGCTAAATAATTTAAAATCTGGGGCTTTATCGCCAATTTGTAGTGACATTGTTGGTTAATTGTTTAAAGTGGTTAATTGGTTAACTGTTGAAAGTGATTAAATGGTTTTTTGTTGTAACTGGTAAAATGGTTAACTGTTATAATTGGTTAAGCGGAAATATGAAATATGCCTTGTGCATTTCTTTCAACTGCTAATAAACAGGCATCAGCTAAATCTTCTGCTAAAGTGGGCATTCGGTATTGGTCGTTTACAATGTTAAGTGGATTTCCTTTCTCCAATGCACCTTTTGCCCAAAGCACAATGTTACTTCTACTCATGTCACTTACTATTCCATACACCAAGATGGTTCTTAATATTGCCCATCGTGCATTAGATTTTTTGACCAGTTCTTCTGCTTGCAGTTTGGTTTCGCCATAATAACTTACTGGATTAGGTTTTGCTGTCTCATCATAAGGCCCATTGGCACCATCAAAAACGAAATCAGTAGATAAATGAATAAAATGGATATCAAATTCTTCACATAGTGATATCAAAGTTTGTGTTGCTACTACATTGAGTTGATAGGCTGCTTTTCTCTCTATATGGCAAGTGTCTACATTAGTCATGGCCGCAGTATGAATAATGGCATCAGGTTTATATTGCTCAATTACTGTTCTTACTTGAGCAGGATTTAAGATGTCCATTTCTGCATAAACATATCCATCTTTAAAAGAAAAACGGTCGGCTCCTTTCGAAGTGGCAATTAGATTCACGCTTTTTTCGGCTCTAATTTTCTCTGTAATTTTCTGACCTAAAAGCCCATTAGAGCCTGTAACTAATACGGTTTTCATTTATAGATTTTTGTTAAAAATGTTCATATTTTTTACTTCTACGCTCATAAATGTTCAATATTTTTACATTTTGCGTATTTAAATAATTTATATATATAATTGTTGAATTTCTTAAAATTCAATTCGAAAATGAAAACAAACAAACAAACAAACAAAAGCAAATTTTATCTAGCAATTGTCTTCTCAATTTCTTTATTAATTTTTGGCTGTAAAAAACATGATGACAAAATTCAAGCTGACAATCTAACACATCAATTTAAAAACAAAGCAGAAGCCAAAGCATATGTAAACGAAAGGTTAGATAAATATGCTAAAGTTATTGCCTCCCTAGCAAAAAATGAAACTGTAAGAAAAGTAGTTAATGAAGCAGTAGGGAAAAAATTTGATGGGGATTACAATGTTTTGTTAAAAGATTTACCCAATCTACTTAGGAAGAATAATGCAAATCTTAAGTTGCAAACAACCGCTGGCGTTGACCATTCTGGCAGTAAGATGTTTAACGACCCTCCTGTTGAAGGCCCAGGAGGTGGGGAAATACCAATGGTAGATTTAGTAGCATTGGAGGAATTGTTAACTGAACCAATTGTGGTTAATGCAGATACATTGTACCCCCAAATCTACATCCCTTTTTCAGAACCTGTAGAAGAAGATGAAGATGATCCTTGCTTAATTGCTCCTTTAACTGGGCCAATTGCCTCTTATCCCTACCCTGTAGTTGTACCTTATGATGGCGATGAGACTACTGGCCAAGATGTTTTTGATGGTTATACTTATGATGCAAACGGCCTAGAAGTTCCTTGTGGAGGTATCTCTGAATGTTTTGCAAAAACGCATACAGTTTGGGCTGTAACATTTAATGAAAGAGTTACACAGGGTGGCATAACAAATCCAACAAGTGGTCCTCCACCCACCACACTCCCTACTGTTCAGCGACCAGACCTTTATATCCCAAGTATGATCATTAAAGAGCATAAAGAAAGCTGGATTAAAGGGAAGAGTGATATTTGCATGTATGCTGGGACAAGTTGGGATAATGGTATTGACCCAAGTTCTGGTCAATACTCAGTTTCATTCAAAACTATTAAGGGCTTAATAAGTCTTACCAACAGAAACAATGACGTCAACAATATAGAAATCAGAAAATTTAGTCGAAACGAGATAAACAAACAAAAAGAAGTCCCAATTGACTTTACTTATTTTCCTTTATCTTCGGAAGTCTTTTCCGGATACGATCCTTGCTTTCATATATTACTTCGTGATAACAAAACTGCACAAGAAAATATAATTGCATATGACGCATGTGTAATACAAAATCCAAATATGATTGTTCATTATTTCTTCCCTGAGAGAGGGGATTATTTATATTATACGATATATGAATATGACACAGGCTGGTTCGATTTGATTGGGTATAAAACTGCATTAGTTGCTGGGAATAATTACAATCAAAAAATCTATTATCAATCTAATGAAAATCCTTACATATCTGGAAGGCTAAAAATTTTACCAAAAGACCAACCTACCCAATCATACCAAAATACAGGCTGGGCAAATGTAAGTAACGGGGCAATTTCTTTAACATCAAGACATAGATGAAAATATGAAAAATCTCAGGCATAAAATGGCTTTGCTATTACTCTCAGCAGTAATTGTACAATTTGCAAGCGCTCAAGAAACCAAAAAAAATTCCTTATATTTAGAAATAGGAGGAAACGGCGTACTTTATTCAGTAAATTACGATAGAATTATTCCAATCTCAACTCAATTTAAATTGGCGCCGAGGATTGGTTTTGACTATGTACCAAGAAATATTAAGAATGCTCCAACTTATGGAAATTGGTCCTTCCCCATTGAAGCAAACGTCCTTTATGCTCAGAGTAGGGAAAGTAAGAATTTTTTAGAGGGTGGTTTGGGCTTATCATTATTTAACATTGTTGCTAATTATAAATACAATAATGATAAAACAGAAATTATAGACACTGAGGTAAAAACTGCTAAAATAACCACATTTAGGCTTGGCTTTCGTCATCAAAAACCAACTGGTGGTTTCATGTACCGTGCAGGATTATTGGTGAGATTATCTCAAGACGAGTTTTCTAAACAACGTGTTGGAGATGACTTGTTTTTTGTAATATGGCCAGGCGCTAGTTTAGGCTATACCTTTTAATTTTATTAAACCCAATATAGGAGCGGCATAAAATGATGAATTTTATGCCGCTCTTATCGTTAAAAAGACGTATCAATTAAACTGTGGAAAAACTTTTAATTTATATATAAAATTTTACCGAAAAACTCTTAGCTTTGCAGACCGAAATACAAGCGTTGAAAAACGCCTTTAACATTTTGATTTTTATAATTTTATC
>SEDG01000355.1 GCA_004295885.1 Pedobacter sp.
TCTACTCATATATCGGTTAACGACATTTAAGTTTACATTTTGATATTGTAATCTTCCTTCCCAATGGTTGGTTAAGAAAATATCATCCATACTCAATCTGATTTTTAACTTTTTATTCATCAGGCTCTTCTGAATACCAGCATTTAAGGCATACTGGGTAATTGTGGTTTCCTCAACCCCGTTTAATCTTGGAGAGTTTAACCAAAAGCCGAGTTCTACTGAAAAATTTTGAGGTAGGGTTATCGAATTGTTCGTGTTAAAATTGAAGGCTACTTTACTTGCTTGGTACTTTGCACCTTCTAAGTTCCCATCATTAAATTTGGATAAAAAGGCACTTACATTATTTTGCATTCTCCAGAACTTGGCCACCTTAACTGGAACATACAAATTCGCAGAGAAAGTTTGTGCTCTACCTAAGTTTTTGCGAATTACGTTAATAATTCTAGTCACCTCATTTTGTTGACTGATTTGAGTAATCATATCCTTGGTATCAGCATAACTGAATGACAATGAGGATTCTTTGTAATTATATCCAATTTCAAAATTATAGGTAAATTGAGGTTTTAGGTATGGATTTCCTTCATCCAAAGCATAAGGGTCCATATAGAACACAAAGGGATTTAATTGTTGATAATTTGGCCTGTCTACTCTCCTACTAAATGAATAATTAATGCTATTATTCTTATTTAATGTTTGTTGTACGAATACAGTTGGAAATAAAGAAAGATAATTCCTATCGACCACTTTATTACTTGTTACGGAATTGCCATTAGAATGGGTATACTCTGCCCTTAACCCTAATTGCAGTTGCCATTTCTTCCATTCTTTTGCATAGTTGGTATAAGCGGCATTTATGTTTTCCTTGTAGATGAAGTTATTAGATTGGCCAGCAATATTCTGCCAAGTTCCAGCTGAAAATTGTTCAGCTAATAATTCGTTATGGGTAACTACATAACTACTTTTTAATCCAGCTTCTATTTTTACTGTTTTATTAACGGCCCAAGTAAAATCAGTTTTAGCCGCCAGTACATCGATTTTTGCATCAGTAAAATTTCGCAAAGCTGTAGTTTTGGTTAAGTTACCAGCATTATTGAGGTATTGTGCATCAAAATTATCATTCTTTTCGTTGCTAAAACCAGAATAGTCAGCATCAAAAGTTAAGTTAGTTCCTTCTTTGCTAAAATCGTGTTTAATATTAAAATTGGCAAAATTCTGATTGAAAGAACTAGCTAAACTATTTGTTAGGGTATTGCGCAAAACGTTGATGTTGTTAAAACCAACTTTCCTGTTAAAAGCGGCTGTTCCATAAATATTCCATTTATCAACTCTGTTGTTAAGCGTTAAACTTAGACCAACTCGATACATATCTTTAGGAAAATTAGGTTGAATTGCCTGTCCTGTGTTTAAAGACAAATTCCCATTTGTACCAAAAGCCTTATTGCGTTTTAATTTAATATTGATAATTCCCGCAGCTCCTGCAGCATCATATTTTGAGGAAGGATTGGTAATCAATTCTATGGTAGCAATTTGGTCGCTACTCATGTTACTCAATAAGGTGGTTACATCAGTGCCAGATAAAAAGTTTGTTTTACCATCTATCATTACAGTAATGCCAGATTTATTATTCAATCTAATCTGGTCATTCTGCCTATCGACTGTTACGCCTGGCGCTTTCTCTAAAAGTTCTAATGCGCTATTACCAGATGCATTAATACTGCTTTCCACATTCAAAACCGTTCTATCAACCTTGCGTTCAACATAAGGTTTTATCCCTGTAATAGATACTTCCTTTAAGTTTTTGGTTAGGCTTTCGATTTTGATGTTAGGTATTTGCACATCAGCTTCAGCTACACTGAACTTTACTGACCTAATGCTTTTAAAGCCAACCATATCTACCGCTAGGATATATTCACCAGTCTTAACTTGGTCGAAATTATAGAAACCATCAAAGTCTGTTTGTATACTTTTAACAAATGATGTATCTGGATAATTTAACAATTTTACCAATGCATAAGGTACAGCAGTTGCCTTTTCATCAACAATTTTACCCGTAACTTTGGCTGTTTTTTGGGCAAAACAAGTCCCACACACCAAAAGGTATGCAATTAGCAATATGATATTTTTCATGATTTCGGTGTTAAGGTATCAATCGGGCAAAGCGAATAGAAACTCTTCGCTTTGCTTATGATAATTTTCTTAAGGGTTTTCTACTACTGGTTTATCCAATTCGCTTTTACATTTTAAGCCATCATCTGTCATAATCCACTCTCTGTAATTGCTTTCTTTATTATCATCGGTACTACATGAGTAATAGTAAAAGTTCAAGTAGTTATAAATATTGTTGTTTAATAGCAATCTTGTTCCAACTGGTACTTTCAACGAAATATTTACTTCCTGATTTCTCCAGATACTTTCTCTTTTCAATCGCAACCTAGGGCTTAGGGTTAACAACGAATCTTTTTGAGTGTATTTGTAATCTATGTTTTGCGCATTACGCAATGCGATTGGGAAAGTTTTACCTTGCGATTCGTAAGTCTGTACCATTGAAGTTTTTCCATTCTCACTTTTTTCAATTTCAATCCTCACATTCCTTGGCACTCTAAAAGGATGGTCATCATGGTCATCAACAATTACACGATTTCCAAAATCCAGTTCCTTGATGTTATAGGCCAAGCTATCTTCTTTGCTAAATTCCATTCCCTTATCTACATCAATTACATAAGTTGGATAAGTTTTTAGCTCTATAGATTGTACCAATTCTGCATGTTCTTGAAACTCTGCCGAAATTTTTGTCGCAAAATATACGGTAGTAGAAACGCCGAACAACCAGATAATTAATAAGGCAAATGAAACTGTTTTGTTGATTGCTTTTTTGTTGAACGCAACTCTTATGGCGAACAAAACCAATGCTAAAACTGGAATAAATATGGTGATAAAAGCGCCAACCAAAATTTCGGTTCTAAAGCCATCGTTAATGATAGAGAAAGGGAATCGATACATGTCCTCATCCCAGAAACCAATAAATCCTGCTAGGCAAATAATTAGGGCAAGTAAGGAGACAAAGCCGCAAACAATTAAGACACCAGCTATAAATTTCATGATTACTTTACCAGAAACAGTTATAAATGTTCCTATTACCCTTAAAAGCTCTGTTATAAAATTTCCAGAATTTTTCATCAACGGTTGGAAGTGTTCCCCAGCTTCTTTCATTTTTTCATTAAATGCGGCCAACTCCTCTTCGAAACTTTTCTTGTAGCCATAAAGGTTGGTAGCCTCACCTTTCATAGCCATTTTTTCAGACCTAGTTATCGCCCTTGGCATAATAACCCATAAAATGATGTAAGCCAAAATACCTGCACCACTTAAAAGAATCGATAATAATGCAAATAATCTAATCCAACGGGCTTCAGTATTAAGGTAATAGCCTAAACCTGCACAAACCCCTGCAATTACACCTTCATCAGTATCGCGATACAATTTTTTCTCGCCTTCATGAACTGATGATTTGGTAGCTTTTGGCGCTTCTTCTTCATCTTCCTCAGTTTGGAAATCTTGAACGCGACCCATTTGTGCCATTACGCCTTCAACATCGGCTAGTTCAATCACTTGTTTTTGACCTGCTGCTAATATTTCAGCAAACATTTCCGCAATGCGATTTTCTATGTCGGTTACAATTTCGAAATCATCAGCATTTTTGGTGAAATGCATTTTAATTTCATTTAAATAGGTGGTTAAAATCTCATAAGCATCCTCTTCAATATGAATGATGGAATTACCTATATTTATGATGAGTGTCTTTTTCATAATCTGTTTCTTTTAATTTTGAGTGTCAGTTAATTTTTGAGCACCATTTTGAGAAGTGGTAATGGCATAAGCCAATTCTTGCCAAGTGGTATCCAATTGTTTTAAAAATTGAGTTCCTTCTGCAGTAAGCACATAATATTTACGTGGCGGACCAGAAGTAGACTCGACCCAGTTATAACTTAACAACCCATTATTCTTTAATCGAGTAAGCAAGGGATATAATGTTCCTTCTACCACAAGTAGTTTTGCTTGCTTTAATTCTGCGATAATATCTGAAGCGTAAATCTCTCCTCTCGATATAATTAAAAGCACACAATATTCGAGTATGCCTTTTCGCATTTGCGTTTGCGTATT